>NZ_JBWJVK010000015.1:0-86343 GCF_056428945.1 Flavobacterium sp. GNP010
TGGTTATTTGATAATTGATGACTTTAAAAACACAAACAACTGAAATTCAACAATTTTTTATTTGACATATAAACCTATTGACAAAATATAGAATTCGCGGGACCAAATGTCTCCGACTTTGACCCCACAACAATAAGCCGCTAACACACGACACTACCCCACAAAAAAAGCCCCGTTTGGGGCTTTTTTCATATACTAAATTCAAGCATTTATTTACTCAAATACATTTTTCTTCTGGAGTACAATTCGTAGAACTGATCATCTTTAAGATCGTCAATAAAGAGGATACTTTCTCCTGTTGATTTCATCTCTGGTCCTAATGCTTTATTCACATTGTGGAACTTACTGAACGAAAATACTGGTTGCTTGATGGCAAATCCTTTCAATTGCGGATTAAAATCAAAGTCGGTTACTTTACTGTGGCCTAACATTACTTTAGTCGCATAGTTCACATACGGTTCGCCGTACGCTTTTGCAATAAATGGAACCGTACGAGACGCTCTAGGATTGGCCTCAATTATGTAAACAATATCATCTTTTATCGCAAACTGGATGTTGATTAAACCTACTGTTCGCAATGCCAAAGCTATTTTCTTAGTATGGTCTTTTATCTGCTGCATCACAAATTCTCCTAAGTTAAAAGGTGGTAGAGTCGCGTTACTATCTCCAGAGTGCACACCACAAGGCTCGATGTGCTCCATAATTCCTATGATGTACACATTTTCTCCGTCGCAAATAGCATCGGCTTCGGCTTCAATCGCGCCATCTAAATAATGGTCTAAAAGCAATTTATTTCCCGGAATCGTTTTCAATAAATTGATTACATGCTCTTCCAGTTCTTGTTTGTTGATTACAATTTTCATTCCCTGACCACCCAACACATACGAAGGACGAATCAATAATGGAAAGTCTAAGGTATCTGCAAGAGCAGCAGCTTCATCAGCTGTTTCTGCAATTCCAAATTGTGGAAATGGAATGTTTAACTCCGTTAAAAGTTCCGAAAAACGACCTCTATCTTCGGCCAAATCCAATGCATCAAAACTAGTGCCTATGATTTTGATTCCGTATTTTGATAATTTCTCTGCTAGTTTCAAAGCAGTTTGCCCTCCCAATTGTACGATAACGCCTTCTGGTTTTTCATGCTGAATAATATCATAAATATGCTCCCAGAAAACTGGTTCAAAATACAATTTATCAGCAGTATCAAAATCGGTCGAAACCGTTTCTGGATTACAGTTGATCATGATGGTCTCGTAACCACATTCTTTGGCGGCAAGTACACCATGCACACAGGAATAATCAAATTCTATTCCTTGTCCAATTCTATTTGGCCCTGAGCCAAGTACAATTATTTTCTTTTTATCTGTAACGATACTTTCGTTGTCAACGTAACGCGTTCCATCTGCTTTTTGTATTTCGGCTTCAAATGTCGAGTAGTAATACGGTGTTTTTGCTTTGAACTCTGCTGCGCAAGTATCAACCAGTTTGAATACACGATTAATGTTCATTGTAGTTCGCAACGTATGCACTTGGCTTTCTAAACAACCCATCATGTGCGCGATTTGTCTGTCTGCAAAACCTTTTTGTTTCGCTTCTAGTAACAATTCTCTTGGCAAAGTTTCAACTTTAAAATTAGAAATTTCTTTTTCTAATGTATAAAGCTCTTCATATTGCTTCAAGAACCACATATCTATTTTTGTAATTTCATGAATGCGGCTCAATGGAATTCCCAATGCGATAGCATCATAAATCACAAAAACACGGTCCCAACTTGCGTAGGTTAGTTTCTCTATAATTTGTTCATAATTGGTGTAGCCTTTTCCGTCAGCTCCTAACCCATTTCTTTTTATTTCAAGTGATTGAGTCGCTTTGTGCAACGCTTCTTGGAACGAACGTCCAATTCCCATTACTTCGCCTACAGATTTCATTTGAAGTCCTAATGTTCGGTCAGCTCCTTCAAATTTATCAAAGTTCCAACGTGGTATTTTTACAATTACATAATCCAATGTCGGTTCGAATAAAGCCGAAGTTGATTTGGTAATTTGGTTTTGCAATTCATCCAAATTGTATCCCAAAGCCAGTTTAGACGCAATTTTCGCAATAGGATAACCCGTTGCTTTTGATGCTAATGCTGAGGAACGCGATACACGAGGATTGATCTCAATGGCTACAATATCTTCTTTTTCATCTGGCGAAACGGCAAACTGCACGTTACATCCTCCAGCAAAATTCCCTATGCTTCGCATCATCAAGATAGCATAATCACGCATTCTTTGGAATGTGGTATCCGATAAAGTCATTGCCGGCGCAACCGTAATCGAATCTCCAGTGTGAATCCCCATTGGGTCCATATTTTCGATCGAACAAATAATCACGACGTTATCATTCTTATCCCTCAATAATTCCAATTCGTATTCTTTCCAGCCCATCAAAGCTTTGTCAATCAGAACCTCATGAATGGGCGACGCCTCAAGACCGCGAGTCAAAAGCTCATCGAAATCTTCTTTTTTATACACAATCGCCGCTCCCGTTCCTCCTAATGTAAACGAAGGACGAATCACTAACGGGAAACCAAATTCCTGTGCAATCTCTTTCCCTCGAAGGTAGGACGTACAAATTTCAGCAGGTGCCGATGGAACATTTATTTTTTTTAGCAATTGCTTAAACTGTTCTCTGTCTTCGGTAATGTTAATGGCGTTAACATCAACACCAATCATTTTTATACCAAAATCAGCCCAAATTCCTTTTTCGTCAGCTTCAAGACACAAGTTCAAAGCCGTTTGTCCGCCCATTGTTGGTAAAACCGCATCAATTTGGGGATGGGCTTTTAAGATTTCAATGATTGATTTGGTTGTCAACGGTTTCAAGTAGATGTGATCTGCCATAGACGGATCAGTCATAATAGTAGCTGGGTTCGAGTTGATTAAGATCACCTCTATTCCCTCTTCACGAATAGAACGAGCAGATTGTGATCCTGCATAATCAAATTCACAGGCTTGACCAATTACTATAGGTCCTGAGCCTATTATCAAAACGGATTTTATGGAATTGTCTTTTGGCATTTTGTAGTGTGTTGTGTAGTTGTTTTTTTTGAAAAGATTAAAGTTACTGCAATCAGTTCTTTTAACTTTAAATCTGGTGTCTTTATTTACCGACTAGGTATAAAAAAAGGCGATACTAAAAAAAGTAACGCCTTATTTATGTTTATACAAACATTATTTTTTGTGTCTTGGTTCACAAGAAACAGTCAATTTATGTCTTCCTTTTGCTCTTCTACGCGCAAGAACTTTTCTTCCATTTGCAGAAGCCATTCTGTCCATAAATCCGTGCTTATTTCTTCTTTTTCTTTTCGATGGTTGAAACGTTCTTTTGCTCATTGCTTTTTATCTTTAAAATCTTATTTATATGTCTTCTTAATTTTGAATAACAGTTATTCTAAAACCGAGTGCAAATATACAAAGACTTTTTTTTCTCACAAGCCCTTTTGTAAAATTATTTTCAATTCATTTTACTATATTTGTGATCTTAAAATAAACCTGCTATGTTTCACAGAAATATTAAACTTATTATCGCCGGACTTATTATCGCTACTGGCATTTGGCAATTTACAGAAAGTAATATTGGTAATGGAATTTTCCTAATAGTATTGAGTGCTATACCCATTTTTCTATACTTTAAAAATGAATTCATTTTACTTGCATTTCTAAAACTAAGAAAACAAGATTTCGAAGGTGCTAAAAAATGGTTGGCTTACATCAAAAATCCAGAAACCGCTTTGGTTCAAAAACAACAAGGATACTTTAATTACCTGCACGGCATCATGCTTTCACAAACCAACATCAACCAAGCAGAGAAATACTTCAAAAAAGCAATTGAACTAGGATTATCTATGGATATGGATTTGGCTGTAGCCAAATTAAACCTCGCAGGTGTAGCAATGACACGCCGACGAAAACTAGAGGCTACCACCTTACTGAATGAAGCTAAAAAGTTAGACAAACAGAATATGTTGAAAGAACAAATTGTGATGATGAAAGAGCAAATGAAGAAAATTTAACACCTGTTTAACAAATTAATTTTAAACCACTTACAATTGTAGGTGGTTTTTTTATGAAATATGCTTTTCATCGTTTTTTTTTACTGTTTAACGATTTTATTGATATTGGTTGATAAATAAAGATAAATTTATGCCATATAGTAAAAATTATGCAGATAAAATTACATATAATACTATTTTTCTTGTGTACTACCAGCATTTATGCGCAAGACAGCATTGTCTACTTTTCTGATGCTGTAAAACTAAATATTAAACCTTATCGCCTAGCAAGTACTTCAGCCTTTGAGAATAAGGACTTTGAAGAAGGAAAGCGATTATTTGATTCACTAGTTCAATACAAACTTAACGGCACTCGGTTTGATGATTTTACTATAAAAGGATATAAATCTAAAAAAGTCGTCTTAAACAAAATAAAAAAAACAATTTTATTAGTCACCTACGCCAGTTGGTGCGTACGCAATAAAGGAGATGCTCCAGCATTGAATGAACTTGCCAACAAATACGCTAATGATTTACAAATTGTTGTTGTATTTTGGGATAAGCGGGAGAATTTGAAGAAAACGGTAAATCAGTTCAACTCTAAAATTAAAATTTGCTACGCGAATGAGGCCTACAGAAATGACTTTAAAATCGTGGCCATTTTAAAACACACAGTAGGATTACCTGCCGCATATTTAATAGACGAAAATAAAAAAGTAGTCAATATCAACCGAATTAAAAATCAAAATAAAATTAAAATTTCTAAGGATGCGGCATTTGCTTTTAGCTACACTCTTTTTGAAGGAATTATTAGACCCAAAAATACCAAATTAAGTTTAATTGACAAGCCTTAATCCTGATCCTGTTACTGTCTATAGTGCAGTTATCAAAAAAAAGCTATTCTACAACACTCCCTTTTTTAGCAAAATGCGACAACCAATACGCCAACAATGAACAAGCACTTGCAATTCTATTAGTGATGAACTGAAAAATAGTTGCACAAATAGTATCTTCTCACTAAACAACCCATACTAAACACTGCCCGTATTGATTATACGCGGTAAATTCTCGTTTAACCATTTGTATTTATTTAAAATCATAATATGAGTGCCTCCCTTGACTACGATACAATCCTTAATATTTTTAATCGGAAAAACATCATCCATATCGCCGTGAATGTGAATTACACTTTCATCAATTACCGTTCTATCCCATAAAACAACTTGCTCTACAGCCCAATTGAGATATCTAATATCCCGAACAGACAAAAACTTTTCATATAACTTAAGGCGTTGGTTTACTTTTTCGCCAAAAGAAAATTTAGCCAAAGACTCTATATTCAAAATCAAACTCATCGGAATAAGTTTATAAGCTTTAGTTGTTTTGGCAAGTTTCAATCTTAGAGGGAATTCTAGATTACTTTTGACACTCGAAATAATAAGTACTTTGCTAGCATTAAGATGTTTTGACATTTCTTGAACCAGAATACCTCCAAACGAAACGCCAATTAAGACTGGATTTTCATGTTTAATTTTCTCAGAAATTCGCTTAGCATAATGAGTCAAGGATTCATTATCTAACGGAATTTCCCATTCTAATAAATAGATTTCAAATGTATCTTTTGGAAGTGCAATTCGTTCAAAAATCAAAGCGCTGGCTGCCAATCCTGGCATAAAATAAACGGGAATTTTACTCATAACTGTTTTAACGATTTTATAACAACTTTACGCTTTTTTATGGTGAATTTTGTATGGTATAAAATTAATTTTTTTATCTGAACTTCGCGTATTATCAACTTTATATTAGCACTACTTTATGACTACACAACTATTCAAAGCCAATACCAGAGGCACAGCTGATTTCGGTTGGCTTAAAGCCAATTTTTCCTTTTCTTTTGGCAATTATTTTAATCCAGAGCGTGTACAATTCGGAAAATTGCGTGTTTTAAATGATGATACCATTGCATCCGGAGCTGGTTTTGGAACCCACGGTCATGCCAATATGGAGATTATTACCATACCACTTGAAGGCGGTTTGATGCACAAAGACAGTATGGGAAATGAAGGTGTCATTCGTTTTGGCGAAGTGCAAGTCATGAGTGCAGGAAGCGGTGTAGAACATTCTGAAATGAATGCTAGTTCTACTGACCATGCAAAAACACTGCAATTATGGGTTTTCCCTGACACTGAGGAAGTTGCGCCCAGATACGACCAGAAATCATTTGATATTGAAAATCAAATCAATACCTTTGTCAACGTTGTTTCACCAAAGGATCAAAATGATGGTAACGCGCTTTGGGTCTACCAAAAAACTTTTTTTCACATAGGAATATTTGACGCCAATAGCAACACAACATATCAGGTTCAAATTCCTAATAACGGTGTTTATTTATTTTTAATCGAAGGTGAAATAACGGTCAATAATCAAATTTTAAAGGCAAGAGATGCCATGGGAATAACCAATTTTGATGCCTTTAACATTAGCATCAATTCCCAATCAAAAATACTTTTGGTCGAAGTACCAATGCAGTAGTAGCAATACAATTCCCATGGAAATTAAAGACAATGCTTTTTCAAGACAATTTGAAACCACAACCGCACAAGGATTAGTTACGGTAGAATACTCCTTTCAAGAAAAGAAAATATTCCTCACCAAAATACACGCTCCAGATGGCTACGAAGACGAGGAATTCCTTACTGATTTTTTAAAAAACATAATGGAAATTGCAATAGAACGAAAATTAAAAGTAGTACCTATTTTGCCCAAAATAGTAGTCTTTTTTAAGAAAAACCCGGTTTACAAAGAATTACTTCCACCTGGAATCCGCCTATAGAAAACGGCTGTGTCATTGAAAACACAGCCGTTTTTATTTATTACAAATTTACTAGAATTACTTTTCAATCTCTCGCATGCTTTCCATTTTCTTGTGAGCCAAGAAACCAGTGATGTCTTCAAAATGCTCTACAACTCGTTTGTTTCCAAATTCAAAAACTTTAGTCGCCAATCCGTCAAGGAAATCCCTATCGTGAGAAACTAAAATTAAAGTTCCATCAAAATCACGTAAAGCATCTTTGATAATGTCTTTGGTTTTCATATCAAGGTGATTCGATGGCTCATCTAGAATCAATACATTAACTGGCTCGAGCAATAATTTTATCATTGCCAAACGGGTTTTCTCTCCACCAGAAAGTACTTTTACCTTCTTGGTAACATCGTCGCCTTGAAACATAAAAGCCCCTAAAATATCTTTGATTTTTGTTCGCACATCACCAACAGCAATATCGTCTATGGTTTCAAAAATAGTAGCGTTTTCATCTAATAACGAAGCTTGGTTTTGCGCAAAATAACCAATTTGTGCATTGTGCCCAACTTCTAAACTTCCACCATTAATTTCAATTTCTTTCATAATGGCTTTGATCATCGTAGATTTTCCTTCACCATTTTTCCCCACGAAAGCTACTTTTTCTCCTCTTTCAATAACGATATTGGCATCTTTGAAAACGACATGATCTCCGTATGATTTTGACAAATCTTTCACGATTACTGGATATTGTCCAGAACGTGCTGCTGGTGGAAATTTTAATTTCAATGCTGATGTATCTACTTCGTCAACCTGCACTATAACTAGTTTCTCCAGCATTTTTACACGGGATTGTACGGCATCGGTTTTTGAAAATGTGCCTTTAAAACGGTCAATAAAAGTCCGGTTATCCGCAATCATGCGTTGTTGCTCGTCATACGCTTTTTGCTGGTGTACCCTTCTGTCTTTTCTTAATTCTAAATAATGAGAATATTTAGCTTTATAGTCATAAATACGTCCCATCGTTACTTCAATAGTCCGATTAGTAATATTATCTACAAAAGCTCTATCGTGTGAAATAACTACGACAGCTTTAGCTGAATTAATCAAAAAATCCTCTAACCATTGAATACTTTCGATATCCATGTGGTTGGTAGGCTCATCTAGCAAAATTAAATCTGGTTTTTGTAATAGGATTTTAGCGAGTTCAATTCGCATTCTCCAACCTCCCGAAAATTCTGTAGTTTGACGGTTAAAGTCTTCCCTAACAAATCCTAGACCAAGTAGAATTTTCTCTACTTCGGCTTCGTAATTTACTTCTTCAATCGCATAAAATTTCTCACTAAGGTCCGAAACGCGTTCGATCAATTTCATGTAGGCATCACTTTCATAATCGGTACGAATCGTTAATTGCTCATTGATTTCGTCTATTTCGGCTTTCATACCAAAGATTTCACCAAACGCTTTTGAGGTTTCTTCCATAACCGTTGCGCCATCAGTAGCCAATAAATGCTGAGGCAAATAAGCTACAATAGCATCTTTTGGCGCCGAAATAGTACCGGTTGAGGGCTTGCTTTGTCCTGCAATTATCTTAAGAAGAGTCGATTTTCCTGCTCCATTTTTACCCATAAGGGCAATTTTATCATTTTCATTTATGGCAAAAGAAACGTCACTAAAAAGCGTTGTTCCACCAAATTGTACGGAAATATCGTTAACTGTAATCATTCAGATTTTTAGATTTTTAGATTTTTAGACTGCTTAGACTACTAGACTCTTAGCAAGATTTTTTTTGAAAGTGCAAAGATAGCTTAAATAAGGAATTGAGCAATTATTAATTTTTTAAGCCAAAAACTAAAAACCGCTAATTCACGAATTTAAAATTAGCGAATTGGCGGTTGATTAATGACTTTTTATATTTTAAAAATGAAGCATTTATTCTTTTCTCCACTTCTTTGTTTCCTCAAAAACGTGTTCTAAAATCGCTGCTTCTCTTTCGTCAAAGTCAACATTTCTGCGAGCCATTACCAATCGAGCGGTTTCAAAAGCTTTTTTAGTGATGTAAGTCGTAAAACCCGAAGCTCCTCCCCAGGAAAAACTCGGCACAAAATTACGCGGAAATCCACTACCAAAAATATTAGCGCTCACGCCTACTACTGTTCCTGTGTTGAACATGGTATTGATACCGCACTTGCTGTGATCTCCCATCATCAAGCCACAAAACTGAAGTCCAGTTTTGGCAAAACCTTCGGTTTCGTAACTCCACAATTTTACCTCTTCGTAATTGTTTTTCAGATTCGAATTGTTACTATCGGCTCCTATATTACACCATTCGCCCAGAACAGAATTTCCTAAAAATCCATCATGTCCCTTATTAGAATAGCCAAATAGAACAGAATTATTTACTTCGCCACCTATTCTTGAATGTGGCCCAACTGTTGTTGCTCCATAAACTTTTGAAGCCAATTTCACTTGTGCATGATCACACAAGGCAAAAGGTCCTCTAATCACAGAGCCTTCCATAATTTCAGCATCCTTACCAATGTATATCGGACCCGTTGATGCATTCAAGGTAACGAATTCTAACTTGGCGCCTTCTTCAATAAATATATTTTCAGGTGCAATAACATTCACGCTTTTAGGAATAGGTTGTGATCTTCTATCTTCAGTCAAGAATTCAAAATCCTCCCGAATAGCTGCGTCATTATTGGAGAAAATATCCCAAGTATGTTGTACTGTCAAGCAATCTTTGTTGTACTCTATAATTTCGTAGGTGTCAAAATCTACTTCTTCTTGCTCGTCATTGGTATAAAAAGCAATGACTTCCTCTCCTTTAAAAATAGCTTGATTGGGTTCTAAATTACTTACCATTTCGGCCAAAACATCGTTAGGCAAAAAAGAGGCATTGATCATCACGTTGACCTCTAGTTCAACCATTGGAAATTTCTCTGACAAATATTCTTCTGTTAACGTAGTTGTGGTAGAACCCAGACGCATTTCCCATTTTTGACGAATGGTCATAATGCCGATAAGAATATCAGCAACAGGGCGTGTGAAAGTAAAAGGCAATAAAGCGTTTCTCGCAGGTCCGTCAAAAAGTATATAATTCATTGTATAGTGTTTCAAATTTTATAAAGGTTCAAAGTTACAAAGATTTGAATAGCAATAAAAATAAAAGACTCTCTTGGGAAAACACGGAAGTTTAAAATATTAAGTGCTATACTTTTTTTGAACCATTAAGGCATTAAGAGTATTAAGGTTGTTGCAAAACTAAAATCAATAGCACCAAAGCACATTAGAACAAAGCAAAAAATAATTGTTTGCGCATAAAAAAACCCCGCAAATTGCGAGGCTTTCTGTATCTTGAAAACAAGTTAAAATTATTTAGCGTGTTTAGCGTATTTAGTTTTGAACTTGTCAATACGTCCTGCAGTATCAATAAGTTTAGATTTACCTGTGTAAAAAGGGTGAGACGTTCTAGAGATCTCCATTTTTACAACTGGGTATTCAACACCATCAACTGTTAATGTTTCTCTTGTATCTGCAGTAGATTTAGTGATAAAAACTTCGTCGTTTGACATGTCTTTAAATGCAACTAATCTGTAATTTTCTGGGTGAATTCCTTTTTTCATCTTGTTAATCTTTTTTATTTGTTAATTATAAGGGACTTTGAAGCTTTTCTTGTAACAGAAAAGGTATAAATCACATATAACTTTTTGTTTTACACTTTTATTTTGAGTGTGCAAATTTACACTATTTTTTCAATAAACAAATCTTTGTTTCACTTTTTTTATATAATCGTAAAAAGCGATTTTTAGCTACGAATATATTGGGAATTGCTATATTTGTCGATTAATTTTAAAACCACCTAAAATGATCAACGAAATTGTCAAAAAAAACGGAATAACTTTTGGAGTTACAATAGGAATAGTTTCTGCATTAATCACAGCAACAATATACGCTGTTGATCTTAATTTGTTTACTTCTTGGTGGATTGGTGCACTTAGCATTTTGACTTATTTAATTTTAGGTATAGTCTTACTTGTTAAGACAAAAAAAGAGTTAAACGGTGTTTTTTCTTTTAAAAATGCGTTTACTACTTATTTCATTGCAATATTAATAGGAATATTAATTTCAGCTTTGTTCAATATTTTACTCTTCAATGTCATTGATCCTTCGGCAAAAGAAACCGTGAATGAATTAATCATTAAGTATACAATGAACATGATGCAAAAGTTAGGAGCACCTGCTTCTTCCATAAATGAAGCTATAGCAAAAATGAAGGAAAATGATCCTTACTCACCTATTCAATTATTAAAAGGCTCCGTTTTTACAATCCTTTTTAGTTCGCTTTTTGGTTTAATTTTGGCAGCATTCTTTAAAAGTAAATCTACACAAGAATAAAAATTAATGAATCTATCTATCCTCATACCGCTTCTTAACGAAGAGGAATCACTTAATGAACTCTATAATTGGATCATACAAGTGATGCAATCTCATAATTACAGTTACGAAATCATTTTTCTAGATGATGGTAGTACCGATAATTCATGGACTATTATCGATGGATTTGCTCAACAAAACCCTAACGTTAAGGGCGTTCGTTTCATGAAAAATTTTGGAAAATCGCAGGCCTTGCATGCTGGTTTTGCTAAAGCTAAAGGTGATGTCATTATTACTATGGATGCTGATTTGCAAGATAGTCCTGAGGAAATTCCTGGCTTGTATGATATGATTGTTAACGGTAAGTACGATTTGGTTTCGGGTTGGAAAAAGAAACGTTACGATTCTGTTGTTGCTAAAAATCTGCCTTCTAAATTATTCAATTGGGCGGCACGAAAAACATCTGGTGTGGAATTGAATGATTTCAATTGTGGCTTGAAAGCCTACAAAAACATTGTTGTAAAAAACATTGAAGTTTCGGGTGAAATGCACCGTTACATTCCTGTATTGGCTAAGAATGCTGGTTTTGGAAAAATTGGTGAAAAAGTAGTGCAACATCAAGCCCGAAAATATGGTGAAACTAAATTTGGAATGGAACGTTTTGTAAACGGTTTTCTGGATTTAATTACCATTTGGTTCCTTTCTCGTTTTGGAAAAAGACCGATGCACCTTTTTGGTGCCATGGGATCCTTGATGTTCATTATAGGATTTATGCTTGCTGGTTATATAGGTATTTCAAAATTATACCACATGTATAATGATATGCGCTACAGCTTGGTTACGAATAATCCTTGGTTTTTCATTGCCTTGACCACAATGGTTTTGGGAACACAATTATTTCTAGCTGGATTCCTTGGTGAAATCATTTTGCGAACCAAAAATAATGAAGAGCGGTATAAGGTATCGAATGAAGTTAATTTTTAATAAATTTATATTCACCAAGAAGTTCTCGATTGCACAATACCTAGCCCTGATAGTAGTGAAAATCCTTTTATTCGCCGCGGCGAATAAAAGATTGCAACGAATAGCAGGATAAAGCTCCTAAAAAATAACTGTAACTACACTTAATTTAGAAACTAAAAATTAAAGTATGGAAATCAAACAAAACATATTGGATGCCTTGAATGAGTGGTTCACCCCAACATTTGACACCGTTACTCAAGAGGCGATAAAAGATATAATGACGACTTCTCCCAAAGACTTGGAAGAGCGGTTTTATAAAAATCTAGAATTTGGAACCGGAGGAATGCGCGGTATTATGGGTGTGGGAAACAATCGCATTAATAAATACACGCTTGGAAAAAGTACGCAAGGACTTTCGGATTACATGCACAGTGCATTTCCTAACCAACCTTTGAAAGCAGCAATTGCGTATGATTGCCGTCATAATAGTGATACCTTAGCGAAAGTAGTAGCAGATGTTTTTTCGGCAAACGGCATTGAAGTATTCTTATTTTCGGAGATGAGACCTACGCCAGAGTTGTCTTTTGCTGTAAAACATTTAGGTTGTCAATGCGGTATTGTACTTACGGCTTCGCACAATCCGCCAGAGTATAACGGATATAAAGTATACTGGCAAGATGGTGGCCAAATTGTACCACCAGAAGACAAAGGCATTATTGATGTAATTGAGAATTTAAATTACGATCAGATCAAGTTTACGGCCAATGAAGATTTAATTCATTACATCGATACAGCAGTTGATGAAGCTTTTATAAAATCGACTATTGAAAACGCAAGTTTTGGTACTTCGGCTGACGCCAAAAAAGAACTGAATATAGTTTTTACCTCTTTGCACGGTACTTCTATAAAATTAGTTCCAGATACTTTATCGCAAGCGGGTTATTCACAAGTACATATTGTAGAAGAACAACGCGTGCCAAATGGTGATTTCCCTACGGTAAAGTCTCCGAATCCTGAAGAGCCAGAAGCATTGACGATGGCACTAGCATTAGCAGATAAAACAAATGCAGATATTGTGGTAGGAACCGATCCTGATTGTGACCGTTTAGGGGTTGCTGTTAGAGATAATAATGGCAAAATGACTTTGCTAAACGGCAATCAAACTATGATTTTGATGACTGCTTTCCTACTTGAAGAATGGAAAAAAGCGGGAAAAATTAACGGAAAACAATTTGTAGGCTCGACCATTGTATCAACACCAATGATGATGGAATTGGCCACTAATTACGGTGTAGAATGTAAAGTAGGTTTGACTGGTTTTAAATGGATTGCCAAGATGATCAAAGATTTTCCCGAGCTTGAATTTATAGGTGGTGGTGAGGAAAGTTTTGGATATATGGTTGGCGATGCAGTGCGTGATAAAGATGCTGTAGCGGCTACCTTATTGATTTGCGAATTAGCGGCTCAAGCCAAAGCTAAAGGAAGCTCCGTTTATAAAGAACTACTTAAACTTTATGTTGATAACGGATTTTACAAAGAACATTTAGTTTCATTGACCAAAAAAGGAATGGACGGTTTGCAAGAAATCAATCAGATGATGATTGACATGAGAGAAAATCCATTGAAAGAGATTAACGGACAGCGTGTCATTATGCTCGAAGATTATCAATCCTCTATCGCAAAAAACTTGCTGGACGGAAGCGAATCTGAGATGGTTATTCCAAAATCGAATGTGTTGATTTATTACACTGAAGATGGATCTAAAATTTGCGCCAGACCAAGTGGAACCGAACCAAAGATAAAATTCTATATTAGTGTAAATACAGAATTAAATGCTGTTGAAGATTTTGACGAAGTAGAAGCTGATCTAGACAACAAGATCAAAAACATAATTACTGCAATGCAATTGAACTAATGGATGCAAACCTAAAAAAATTATTTCCTTTTACTAAACCGTATCAGTCTCATATTACGTGGAATGTGATTTACAACATATTGTATGCGTTGTTTAGCACTATTTCTATGTTGACACTGTTTCCGGTTTTACAGGTGCTTTTTGGAAAAACAGAAAAAGTATTAGCTCAGCCTGTATATGCAGGAATAGGAAGTATTAAAGAATACGTAATTGATTATTTGAATTTCAAAATTTCAAGTTTATCAGCAGGAGAAAGTACTGAAATCGTATTACTTTTTGTTGTAGCAATGGTTATTACCACATTTTTTATTAAAAATTTATTCAATTATTTGGCTTCCTATCATATCATGCATCTTAAAAACGGCGTTTTGAAAGATTTGAGACAATCGATGTATGATAAAATTATTGAGTTGCCCATTTCATACTATTCAGAAAAACGAAAAGGAGATATGATGGCGCGCATGCTAGGCGATGTCAATGAGGTTCAAAATTCTTTTTTCTCTATTCTAGAATTAGTAGTAAAAGAGCCTTTAACTATCATTTTTGCTTTAGGAATGATGTTTGCCATCAGTACGAAATTAACTTTATTTGTCTTGATATTCATGCCGATTTCGGGATATATTATTTCAAAATTAGCGAAGAATTTAAGAGCACAATCACTGGAAGCCCAAAAAGAAAGTGGATCACTCATATCAGTTGTAGAGGAAACGTTAGGCGGTCTTAAAGTTATAAAAAGTTATAATGCTGAGCCTTCTTTTAAAAGTAGATTTAACGATTCAGTGACACGATTATTGAATTTAACGAACAGTATAGGAAGCCGCAACAACTTGGCTACTCCATTAAGCGAATTTCTGGGTGTAACTACTATAGCCATTTTACTTTTTTACGGAGGCCTTTTAGTTTTAAATGACAAAACATTAGATGGCGCTTCTTTTATTGTCTATTTGACATTAGCGTTTAACATCCTTACTCCGGCGAAAGCAATTTCAAAAGCATCGTATTCAGTTAAAAATGGCTTGGCCGCTGCAGAACGTGTTTTTGAAGTATTAGATGTAGAAAACGAAATCACCTCTAAAGAAAATGCCATTCAAAAATATTCATTTGAATCAGATATTACTATTTCAAACATCAACTTTAAGTACGAGGATGAGAACGTTTTAAAAGACTTTTCGCTTCAAGTCAAAAAAGGCCAAACAGTAGCGCTAGTGGGACAATCTGGTAGTGGAAAAAGTACCATAGCCAATTTGCTGACCCGTTTTTATGATGTACATGAAGGAACGATTACCATAGATGGAATAAACATTAAAGACCTCCATTTAAACTCGCTTCGCGGATTAATGGGTTTGGTAACACAGGACAGTATCTTGTTTAACGATACCATAAAAGCGAATATTTCATTGGGGAAACCGGATGCAACTGATGAGGAAATTATTGAAGCCCTGAAAATTGCAAATGCATTTGAGTTTGTAAAAGATTTACCAAAAGGCATTTATACTAACATTGGCGATAGCGGAAACAAACTTTCTGGCGGACAAAAACAGCGTTTATCTATTGCGCGTGCGGTCTTGAAAAATCCTCCGATTATGATTCTAGATGAAGCCACATCCGCATTGGATACAGAAAGCGAGAAATTTGTTCAGGTCGCTTTAGAAAACATGATGCAAAACAGAACTTCAATTGTCATCGCACACCGGCTCTCAACCATTCAAAAAGCAGATGTGATTGTGGTAATGAAAAAAGGAAGAATTGTAGAGCAAGGCAATCATGAAGAACTGATTGCGCTTCAAGGTGTTTACAACAAACTAGTAAGCTTGCAATCGCTTGAGTAGTTTTAAAAACAGAAATTGATCTTTTTTAAAAGTTAACAGCTATAAAATGTACATCAACAATTCAGCTATCAAACTTCCTACTGATCCCAACACCGTGGTTTGGAAATACCTTGATTTGTCTAAGTTTTTAGATTTATTGCTGTCGCAAAAACTATTCATGTCACGATCTGATAAATTCGAAGATCAGTATGAAGGTACTTTTAGCGAACCTACTTTTGAGGAGATTAAAAAACTGTCAATTGACAATCCCGACTTTTTAAAATACTATAAAATACATCGGGAGAAAGTAGCCATTAGTAGCTGGCACATTAATGAATACGAATCTTTTGCCATGTGGCAGATCTTTACGCAAAATAGCGAAGGCTTGGCAATTCAATCCACAATTGGGCGTTTGCAGGAAGCATTAGCACCAGAAATAAATTTCAATCAATATATCGGCGAGGTAAATTATATTGATTACAAAAAAGAACACATTCCGTTTGACGATTTATTTTTTCCTTTTCTATTCAAACGGAAAAGTTTTCAATACGAAGGTGAAGTACGCATCCTGACTGATATTGGCGACAGTACAGTAAAAATCAACGAAGGTTTAAAAATCAATGTTGATATTAACGTATTAATCGAAAAAATATACATTCATCCCAAATCTGAAAACTGGTATAAAAATTTGGTTATTCAGTTAGTAAAACAACTGGGATTTGATTTCACTATTGAAAAATCAGATTTGGAAAGCGATATTTTGATTTGAATCAAAAACTTCGAAAAATTGCAATTGGATGGAACCATTTTAGGATCTTTCCAAATCAATAAATCAAGATTCTTTATAATTTTGATGATAATGCTACTTTTTACTTTATCACCCGATTAATCTCACGATAATTATTGCAATATCAAATTATTAGGAGAGAAAAATAGTAACATCACAACTATACTTTATTTGAAACAAGTAAGGATTATTTACTATTTTGATGTATTTTCGCATCAAAACTGCAACAGATTCGATAATCAAAAAAATAAAACAGATGAATTTAAAAAACTTGACTAACGAAGAACTATCAATAGAATATAATAAAAGAAAATCAACGCGCACATTTGCTGGATTTTATGTTGGAATATTTATTGGTATTGCAGTTTGGAGTACCGCGACAAACGGACTTGGATTTTTAACTTTCTTGCCCATTTTGGTGGGATATTTTTTCACAAAAGCAGGTTCGAATTACAATGAGATTAAACAAGAAATGTCATTTAGAAAAAGTAATCAGTAAGACATTTTTAAGCTATTGCATATCAAAAAACTAACCATTTATAAAATTTAAATTAACTCGCAAGTATGAAAAAAAACTTAGCAGAATTATCAAATGAAGAACTTTTAAAAAAAAGAGATTTGATGAAAGGAGTAGCAATTGGGTTTTCAATAATATATCTTTTTGTTCTGGCTCTCATCCTTTACCTTCTCCTTACAAGAGGTTTTAAAAATATTTCACTTGTTGTATTCGTCCCGATTTTCCTTTCACCTACAATATTAATGCCTTTACTGCTCTATTTTGGAATGCTAAAAAAAGAGATTAAATCTAGACAACTTTAATTTACCTCAACATCAATGGAACAAAATTGCCAAAACTGTAACACACTAATTTTAAATAACTTCTGCGATAATTGTGGTCAGAAAAAATTTAAAAAAATAGATAAAAAATATATTTGGGATGAAATTCAATATACTTTTTTACACACTAACAAAGGTTTTTTATACTCTGTAAAAAATATTATCAAAAATCCAGGGAAAACAGCGAGAGCTTTTATTGATGGGAATAGAGTAAATCATTACAAACCAATATTGTTAGTATTTGTGTTAAGTGGTATCTCCACTTTTATATCTGTAAAAATAATTGGTTTTGAGAAAATCATGAGTGCTTTTTATGCTAAGGAAACTCTCAACTCTGCATACATGAATGATGTAATTACCTTTCTTAAAAGTTACAATTCAATTTTAATGTTATTGCTTGTACCCGTTTTTGCCTTTACAACCAAACTTGCGTTTAAAAAATGGGGAAATAACTATTATGAACACGTAGTAATAAATGCTTATATCGTATGTGTTTACACTCTTTTTAGCATATTGATAATTAGTCCGTTACTATTTATTTTCAAAAATAATATGGACTACTTTACAGTGATCTCAAGTTTGACAATGTTAAGTATTCCTTTTATTTTGGTTTGGTTTTTCAAAGGATTTTATCCCATCAAGCCACTAAAAAGTATTATTGGCCGTATGCTTTTAACTTTTACTTTCTTATGCACTTTGTTTGTACTTATAATGATACTTTCGGTCATTGGAGGTGTTGTTTTTGCCATGATCGCTGGTCCAGAATCATTAGAGTATTTCAAGCCAAAACAATAGCGTAACGTGCTGGTAAAAGTCAAAATTATTGGTAAAAAATCCGATCATACAATTAGTAAAACAACTGGGATTTGATTTCACCATTGAAAAATCAGATTTGGAAAGTGACATTTTGATTTAGAACAAAGCGTATTAAACCGGCTCGTAACCTATAATTTTCCATTCTTTTTTAGACAAATCAATGTAATAGTAATTTACTACGTCTTTCTTATCAAACTGTCCGTTTTTGTTGGTATCTTCAACCGTTCTATAGTACAAACGGTTATTAGATTCAATCAATTTCCAATCGATTAATTCCTGAAAATCAGATGATATTTTAGTGAATTTTTCGCCGCTGATTTTGCTTAAATACAATGCTTTAATATCACTCGTATCCAATTTTCCATCTTTATTGGTATCCATGTCCACCATCGTGTACACCATAATCTGGTTATTGGTTTTATTTGCAACCGACTTTAAATAAGTGGCTGTTTGAATCAAAACAGGCTTTTCTGTTAGTTTTTTAATAGAATCAGAATCTACTTTTTGAAATTTTAAATTTTGCAAGAAACCCGTGATTTCAAATTCACCATAATTCGATATCGTAAAACTCAAATCATTTACACTAGAGGAACCATATCTAGACTTCACGCCTCGTTCCCGAATGCTTAAATCCCCAACAGGATGAATTAAATAATCTGTTCCTTCCATTTGCAATGGCAAATCAGCAATTTGTATTTGAGTAGAATCCGCCTTAACTAGCTCTCTTGCTTTGCTAGTTTCATCGTACGTCACTTTGGGTTTTTCAACTTCCTCTTTGCAACTGGCTAAAAGCAAAATTGCAATTCCTACTATTGTTATATGTAGTTTTTTCATTTTGTTGTACTATTAATATCCAAATGTAATCATTTTTAAAAAATGGTAACGGTATTAGCCACTTGATTTAACTATTTATAATTGGGTCAACCTAGCCTTAATTATATCGTTTATAACTTAGCAGTAAGCTTAACATTAAAAACTCGCGTTGTCATATAATTGGGAATTGCATATTGATTTTTAGAATAAACGTCCCGAACCCAAGTATTGGTGATGGCGTTTTGGTTGTCAAAAAGATTGAAAATTTCTAATCCTATTGCCAATTCTTGGAAATCTTTGAACAAACCCGAATCTCTTTTAACTGTAGTGTTATCAATAAAAACCTTAGAAAAACCCACATCTACGCGACGGTAATCATTCAATCTATTTTGGTACAAATACGGATCAGCATACGATGGCGAACCTCCAGGCAATCCAGTGTTGTAAACCAGGTTCAGATATAGTTTAATACTAGGAATATTAGGCATATAGTCTTGAAAAAGCATTCCAAATTTCAATCGTTGATCCGTAGGTCTGGCAATAAATCCTCTGTCATTACTATTTTCTTCTGTTTTCAAATAACCAAAACTAATCCAGGATTCCGTTCCAGGTACAAACTCTCCATTTAAGCGAACATCTAATCCTTGTGCGTAAGCAGTTGCGTCATTATTGGCTGCATAGCGTATGCGAACATTATCAATCGTATACGTATTTACATTGGTTAGCGATTTATAATACAACTCCGAAACTAATTTAAAAGGACGATTCCACATTTTGAAACTATAGTCATTTCCCAAAACAAAATGTACTGATTGTTGTGCTTTAATATTGGGTTGTACCGTTCCAGTAGCATCTCTCAACTCCCTGTAAAATGGCGGCTGATGGTACAAACCTCCTGAAATTCTAAAAACCATATCCTTTTCCCAGTCTGGTTTAATAGCAAACTGTACTCGAGGACTCACCGTTATTTGAGATTTTGTTGTTGTCGAGGCACCTAACACCTCCCAATTGTGCGCACGAACTCCTGCATTATACCATACTTGACTTGCACCAATATTCGATTTCAAACTCCATTGCGCATAACCTGAAAATCTATTAATCGAGTTAAAATTTGTAGCACGTATATTTTGATACGGAACGAGTGGTCCTGTGTAAGGCGTGTACGGCTGGTCATTCCTTGGCAAATCAATAATTGGTGGATTCAAAGAGAAACCAGCGGAATCAATAACCTCCCACTCTATTATTCGGTCACGTATAGATTCTCGTGTGTATTTTATTCCCCATTCTAATTGGTTTTCTTTCCAATCATGAAATCCTTTTATCTCCGTGTTTACAATCAAAGCATCTAAATCATTTCTCGCATGACTCAGCTGTGATCCTATACCTCTGGTGAAAGCTACATCGCCAAAAGTTTCAGAACCAATATTAGAATCTACTTCGCCCAAACGGTATTGAGCGAAAATGTCAAAATATTCTTGTTCTAAAGTATGAAAAATCGAACCAATAAATTTTAATGTGAAATTATCGGAGGCATTAAAAGTTGTTTTTAAAGCACCAAAATACGTATCGTACTTATCCTTTTCTTGCCCTTCGTAAAAAACAGTCAATGCCATAGGATTGTCTATGGTTCCAAAGTTAGTCTGTCTCGTTAATGGCTGGTATTGGTATTTATTTTGAGAAATATTACCTAGAAAACTCCATTGCCATTTTGCAGAAGCCTGAAAGTTTATATTGGTTTGAATGTCCGCAAAGGAAGGCGTAAAATTAGTTTGTGTTTCCTGACTATTTACCAAAAGGCTATTGTTGCGGTATCGAACTCCAGTTACTGCCGACCATTTTTTATCTTTAGAAACGGCATCAACTGAAAGACTTCCGCCAAGAAAACTGGCTTCTAGGCTTGCGCCAAATTGAACTGGCTTTCTATACGTAATATCTAATACTGATGATAATTTGTCGCCAAACTTTGCTTGAAAACCTCCTGCAGAGAAATCAACATTTTGAACCAAATCTGTATTAGTAAAACTCAGTCCTTCTTGTTGCCCCGAACGAACTAAAAACGGGCGATACACTTCGATTTCATTAACATAAACCAAATTCTCGTCATAATTTCCACCACGCACGGCATATTGTGTACTCAATTCATTATTAGAGTTTACGCCCGGCAAGGTTTTTAAAATATTTTCGATTCCTGCATTTGCTCCTGGAATTTTCCGAATCACTTCGGGCTCAATCGTAGTGATTCCTTGCACCAACTTTTTGTTATTTGCTGTAACAATCACTTCACCCATTTGCTCCTCTTGATCACTCATCACGGGATTAAACTCTTTTTGCTCATTAGAATCCAAAGAAAAAATGATAGTTATTTTCTTTAAAGAGATGTGTGTAAAAATGATAGTAATATTTTGATTTGCTGGAACTTTTAAATCGTAAAAACCATTTTTATTAGTCTGGGTACCACTACTTGAATACGAAACATTCACGTTTTCAACGGGACGATTATTCTTATCTAACACAACACCTTTTATCCGTGCTGTTTGTGCCGTTATTATTAAAGTAATAAAGAAAAAAAAGACTAGTGGTATACGTTGTTTCGGACTCAAAGGGTATGATTTAATTATTTTTGACTTCTAAAAAAGCGACTTTCAAAGGTAGTTGAATTTCCTACGTTATCCACCACGATAACTTTTAAATCATTAGCACCTTCTGCCACAATTCCATCATTAAAATAATGCGTTAGTTTTCTAGTTTTGTTATCATATTCGAATAATACCCACTTGCCGTTTAAATAGCCATTATATGATTTTATTCCTGACAAATTATCAGCTATGGATAACTGAATTGTTTTTTGATCGCTAATCCATTTACCATCAATAGGAAATACTGAACTGATGGTTGGGGCAACCGTATCTGAAACCAAAGCGTATTTACCTAAAATTTTAACTTTGGTATTGAAAACACTGTCTTTTCTATACGTAAGATTGTAATTTATTTTTTTACCGTCAATTCTCCCGATAAACATTTTTTCTTTTTGTGCTTCAGTCGACTTGGAGTCTTCAATAGAAATTGTAAAATTAGCGTGCGCTGGAACCGTATCCTCATGTAAAAAAAGAGTGTCATTTTTTACATCAAAATTAAAGTTGAAATCTTCGTAAAAAGTCCCTGCCGGTATAAAAACGGACATATTTTCAAGAGCAAAATTAGTATCTGTTTTTGCCCTTACCATATATTTAGATGGGAGTGCATCCGTTGCTATTATTGTGGGTAACAAATCATAATGAATTGGAATAGATACTATTTTTTTATTTCCAAAAAAATCGGATACCTCAATGCGATACAGCGATGCGAGATTAGGAGATACTTGCAACACCCCTTTATTTTCATCCGCTTGTATAATACTCAAATCAAAAGGTGTTTTCATAAACAATTGCTGCACCCGCTGTTGTGTCTTTTTATACTTAGAATAGTCAATTAGCGCATTAATGTATCGCATATCATCAAACGAATAGGTTTTAAATTCATAACCAAAATTTGGTTTCCCATTATAAAAAGATTGTACTTTGAACACGCCATTATTATTAAAAGAAACATCATCGGTATCGTAAGTCGAAATACCAAAACCAATGGCACCATTGGCCACAACTTTGTCTGCCAAATAAGTACCGTCTTTTTGCAAGGAAACATTTAACAATACAGGTCTTTTAGAACGATTTACTGATGTTTTTGAGTCTAAAGGGTATACATAAAGACCAGAAATTATTGGTTTTTTAGTATCTTTTACAAATGCATCATATCCAAAAAGCATTGGATTAATAACAAATTCAGTTTTCGTATCCCGAAATTCAAAATGCAAATGTGGCCCTTCAGAAGCTCCTGTATTTCCGGAAAAGGCGATAACTTCTCCTTTTTTTATCAGCAATTCATCAGGCTTAAAAAACATTTCAATTTCAAAGGACTGCTCTTTATAGTGGGTCTTTTTAATGAATTGTTCGATGGCGCCGTTGGCTGATTTTAAATGTCCATAAACCGAAGTGTACCCATTAGGATGATTAATGTAGATTGTTTTCCCGTTGCCAAAAGTGGATATTTTAATTCTGGATACATATCCATCAGCTACTGCATAAACACGCAACCCTTCTTTTTGTTGTGTTTTTAAATCAAAACCAGCATGAAAATGATTGGGTCTTAACTCTCCAAAATTTCCAGATAACTGCATCGGAATATCTAAAGGTGACCTAAAATAATCTTTTGGATAATCTACTTGTGCAAAAAGTGACACACCTAAAAATAAAAAAAATAGGGAAAATTTCATCATTTACATTTTTGCTAAGATAAAAAAAGTATTCAAAAGAACACTAAAAAAAATAGAGTGTAACCCTTTGTAAAACGGCTACTTAATTAATTTAATGCAAAAAAAATAATAAAATATTGCAGAATTAAAAAGGAATACTAACTTTGTATGATTATGTAATGAATAGGATATATAATGAGTGCAATTGCAGAATTTATTGATACTCTTGAGGATAAGATTGAAAAACTTTTTACAAAAATGAAGAGTTTAGAAATAAATAATCAAGATTTAAAAAACGAATTAATAAAAACAGCATCGATAATACAAAATCAATCCATGGAGATTGAAGCCTTAAAAACGCAGTATGAAACACTCAAAATTGCCAATACATTACTAGGCAGTGACGATAATAAAAGAGATACGAAGCTTAAAATAAATTCATTAATTCGCGAAATTGATTACTGCATAGCCCAGCTATCAGATTAACATAAGATATGGACGAAAAGCTTAAAATTAAAATATCAATTGCAGACCGAGTGTATCCACTTACAGTAGATTTCGCTCAGGAAGAAGGCCTTAGAAGCGCTTCTAAAAAAATTGATAAGATGATCAAGCAATTTGAAGAAAATTATGCCGTTCGCGACAAGCAAGATGTATTAGCAATGTGTGCTTTGCAATTTGCCTCACAAACAGAACAAAAACAAATTGATAATGCAATTGATGGAGAAGAAACCATCGAAAGAATTAAAAAAATCAATTTAATTTTAGACCAATATCTCGACAAATAAACGTTCTTTACAAAAACTAAGATACTGCCTACATTAGTTCATATTTGGTAAACTCAACACTAACAATTTAGAATGAGCAAATCATCGTTACTATAGCAAGCCAATTCAGTTTGGAAGCTTGAACAACGAGTTAGCTCAAAACTTGTCTTTTCGAGTTTATTCAATCCCTCTAATGTAGGCTTTTTTATATATAAATTTTAACAAACATGGACAACATAGTAACGATCATTATTTCAGGAATTATAGGTATTGCGGGAGGTTTTGGTATTGCAAAACTGATAGAAAAAAGTAATATTTCAAACTTAATCAAAAACGCAAAAAAAGAAGCAGCATCTATATTGAAAGATGCAAATCTTGAAGCTGAAAATATAAAGAAGGATAAAATTCTTCAAGCAAAAGAAAAATTTATTGAATTAAAATCGGAACACGAACAAGTTATTTTAACTCGTGATAAAAAAGTAGCTGAAATAGAAAAAAGAGTTCGCGATAAAGAATCTCAAATTTCTAATGAATTATCGAAAGCTAAAAAAGTAAACGATGATTTTGAATCTAAAACAGTCGAATTCACAACAAAAATTGAAAATCTAGATAAAAAACAAGCTGAAGTTGACAAATTGCATAAAAGTCAATTGCAACAATTAGAAGTAATATCTGGTTTGTCAGCTGAAGAAGCAAAAGAGCAGTTGGTTGAAGGATTGAAAGCAGAAGCTAAGAGTAAAGCAATGTCTCATATTCAAGATACTATTGAAGAGGCTAAATTAACAGCCCAACAAGAAGCGAAGAAAATTATTATCAATACGATACAAAGAGTAGGTACAGAAGAAGCAGTAGAAAACTGCGTATCCGTATTCAACATTGAGTCGGATGATGTAAAAGGAAGAATCATTGGTCGTGAAGGTAGAAATATCCGCGCACTTGAAGCGGCTACTGGAGTTGAAATCATCGTAGATGACACACCAGAAGCAATTATCCTTTCTTGTTTTGATCCTGTACGTAGAGAAATTGCACGTCTAGCGCTACATAAATTGGTAACTGACGGTAGAATTCACCCCGCTCGTATTGAGGAAGTAGTTGCAAAAACTGCTAAACAAATTGATGATGAAATTATAGAAGTTGGTAAACGTACCGTTATCGATTTAGGAATTCACGGATTACACCCTGAATTAATTAAAGTAGTAGGACGAATGAAATACCGTTCTTCTTACGGACAGAATTTATTACAACACTCCCGTGAAGTTTCAAAACTATGTGGAATCATGGCAGCTGAACTTGGCTTGAACGTAAAACTGGCTAAAAGAGCAGGTTTATTGCACGATATTGGTAAAGTGCCAGATGCCGAAAGTGATTTACCGCACGCTTTATTAGGAATGCAATGGGCAGAGAAATATGGTGAAAAAGAAGAGGTTTGTAATGCCATTGGAGCGCACCACGATGAGATCGAAATGAAATCATTATTATCACCAATTATCCAAGTTTGTGATGCTATATCAGGAGCTAGACCGGGAGCACGTAGACAAGTACTGGATTCTTACATTCAACGTCTAAAAGATCTTGAAGAAGTAGCTTACGGATTTAGTGGTGTAAAAAATGCTTATGCGATTCAAGCTGGTAGAGAACTTCGTGTGATTGTAGAGAGTGAAAAAGTTTCGGATGAAAATGCCGCCAACTTATCTTTTGATATCTCACAAAAAATCCAAACGGAAATGACCTATCCAGGACAAGTTAAAGTAACGGTAATTCGTGAAACAAGAGCGGTGAACATTGCTAAATAAATAGCTTTCTAAAATAAATAGAAAAGATGTATTGATGTAAAAATCAATACATCTTTTTTTTTGAAATACTTTGTAGATTCTATAATGCCTTTTTTCTGGGGTGATAAGCATGTAAAACCTCCGTTAGAAAAGTACGATCTAGATGAAGGTATATTTCGGTTGTCGTGATAGATTCATGCCCCAGCATTAATTGTATTGCACGTAGATCGGCTCCATTTTCTAAAAGATGGGTGGCAAAAGAATGCCGTAATGTATGTGGACTTATGGTTTTGTGCAAATTGATTTTGACAGCTAAATCTTTGATTATAGTAAAAATCATGGCTCGCGTGAGCTGTTTTCCACGTCTGTTTAAAAAGAGTGTATCTTCATAGCCTTTTTGAATGGTAACATGTACTCGAATAGTATCTCTGTAGGTTTGAATATAATGTTGAGTCACCTCACTTATTGGAACAAAACGTTGCTTGTTCCCCTTCCCTGTTACTTTTATAAATCCTTCTTCAAAGAATAAATCTGAAATTTTTAGAGCCACAAGTTCAGAAACCCTTAATCCGCAACCATAAAGAGTTTCAAGCATGGCACGATTGCGCTCTCCTTCTTTAGTACTCAAATCAATGGCGTCAATAAGTGCATCAATTTCGATAACCGATAAAGTGTCTGGAAGTTTACGACCTATTTTAGGAGTTTCGATTAATTCTAAAGGATTGTCTTTTCGATAATCTTCAAAAATCAAATAGCTAAAAAAACTTTTGAGTCCTGAAATAATTCTAGCTTGAGATCGTGCATTGACCTCCTTTGCTACACTATAAATGAATTGCTGCAAAGTCTCTTCTCCAATTTTTAAAGGTGAAATGCTAATTTCATTTTGATTCAAAAAAAGAAGCAAGCGTTCCACATCAAAAGTATAATTTTCGATGGTATTTTTTGACAAACCCCGTTCGATTTTCAAATAGGATTGATAATTTTTTATGCAGGAAATCCAGTTCATAGTTACAAAGTAAAGCATTTTAAAGCATAAAAAAACCACGCCATAGACGTGGTTGATAATATAATAGAAATAAGACTACTTACCCCATTTTCCTCCACCAACAAAAAATCCTAGGTGAATTCCTAAATAAGAATTAGATATAGTCCCTCGATTATTACCACTTGTGTCTTGCAAGGTAGATTTTGGTACTAGGTTGTACTCTAATCCCATTCTAAATTTACCCCATTCAAATCCACCTCGTAGTAATCCACCCATTTTGCCACTTGCATCTAAAGCAACATCACCATTTGATGTATTGCTATCAACCTCAACGTTAGCTATTGAATAATATCCAGCACCGCCTCCAATATAAGGAACAAAAGAAGTTCCAGCTGCATTAAAATAATAATCATAAGTCCCTACGTAAGAACCATTAGCCGAAATTTTAGCACTCTGAGTTTCCCCTTCTCCTTGAATATCACGCACCATAGCAGCAGCACCAAAACGTAAACCCACATTCATATTATCTTTAATGTTGTACTTAGGTTCAATAGAGAATAAAATTCCTCCACCTCCATTAGAAGGTACGGTATATCCTAAATCTAACCCAACTCTAAATCCACCCTCTTTTTGAGAATATCCATTAGCAAAAGCAAATACAGCAACAGCTGTCAAAATAATTTTTTTCATTTTTTAATTTTTTTGTTTGTTTGTTTGTTAATATGAGCGTAAAAATAAATAAATACAAAGTAATATACTTCTTACCTGAGATAAGTTATTAACATATTTAGATTCTACAATTAACAAAAAAACCTCCCGATTTGGGAGGTCTTTCTTATTTGTCTTAAAAAAAAAGACTAAAATTTGTAAGCCAATGACAAAGAAAAAACAGAGTTCTGCACACTTACATCCTCTTGTACTTCCTGTTGTAAAGCCTCTTTAAACTCATCACTAAAAATATTTGAGACCCCTAAATTATAACGAACTCCAGCAGAAAATTTTTGAGTGAAATCATAACCAGCACCAAAATTAATACCAAAATCAGTAGAAGTAAATAATCTCTTAGAATCTATAGATACTCCATCCATCTTGATCTTTGCAGATGTTAAAAAACCAATTTGAGGACCTGCTTCAAAATTAAATTTATCGGCTACATAGTATTTCATCATTAAAGGAACGTTAATGTAATTTAAATTAAAACTTCCCTCATTACTATCTGCACCTTGTCCTGAAAACAAAACCTCAGGCTGAAATACAAATTTATCAGATAATTTAATTTCTGCAAATACCCCTATATTCAAACCTGCTAATGTAGAACCATCTTCAATATCACCAGAAAAATTAGCTAGGTTTAATCCACCTTTAACACCAAATTTAGTTTCTTGCGCATTAGCAAATCCAAAAGCAAAAACAGCCGCAACTGCTAAAATAATTTTTTTCATGTTTGTTTGTTTGTTTGTTTGTTTGTTTGTTTGTTTGTTAATATAAGCGCAAAAATAAATAAATAAATACAAAGTAATATACTTCTTACCTGATATAAGTTATTAACATATTTAGATTCTACAATTAACAAAAAAACCTCCCGATTTGGGAGGTTTAGAAATCTATTTCTAGAAATATTAGAATTTGTATCCTAATGATACTGAGAATACATTGTTTGAATTTTTAAAATCATCGCCTGATTCTGTTTTATAAACATTAGACAAACCAAGGTTGTATCTTAAACCAACAGATAAATTTTCTGTAAAATCATATCCAGCTCCAAAATTAACCCCAAAATCTACTGATTCGAAATCATCTTTTGCATCTTCTTCAGCTTCATTCCCTCCACTTTCTAATTTATATTTTGCACTTGTCAAAAACCCAATTTGTGGTCCTGCCTCAATACTAAATCCCTCAGCTACATAATATTTAGCCATAACAGGAATATTCAAATACGACAGATTAATTTTTGATTTAAATGAAAGCCCCGATTCAGAAAATTCTGCCTGAGTTCCCTGAGTAGAGAACAATAATTCAGGTTGCACAGAAAATTTATCCGATACTTTAATTTCTACAAAACCTCCCACATGAAAACCTGCTTTTGAAGAATTATCTTCATCTTCGTCTCCTGTAAGGTTGGCAAGGTTTAATCCCCCTTTAACACCAAATTTAGTTTCTTGCGCGTTTGCAAATCCAAAAGCAAATACAGCCGCAACTGTTAAAATAATTTTTTTCATGTTTTTGTTTGTTTGTTTGATTAATGGCGCAAATGTAAATTAAATCATACCTAAAAATAAAATTTTTTGTAAAAAAAATAAATTAAATCTCACAGCGCTTAAAAATTTATAGATAAAAAAAATCATAAACTACTGTATTTCAAAATATTAAAAAAAGTCTTCTAACTGAATTCAGTGAGACAAATAAAGTTTAGAAATAATATAATTTAAGAGATTATTCTTATAAAAAACAATGAAAAAGTATAATACAGAAAATATAAAGTCTTTCAATTAACAACTAACTATCTTAGCAATTAGGAATTCAAATACGTACTTTTAACCTATCATAATATTTTATTTGTAAAAGATTCAAAAAACAATTGAGAAGTAAACCTTATTTTACGTTGAAAATTCAAAACCAAAGTCATACCGTCATACATAGCACTTAAATCAACCTTAACGCTTGAAAGTATACTAAAAAAGTAACTGTTTGATAATAAGTATTTAAATGTTTAAATTCAGATACATTTTAAAAATTAATACTAAAAAACAACAATTGCTATCCTATCAAGTACACATTGGACTGATTTTTGCAAATAACTTTTTCGAGTAGGATTAGACAATATTTTTTAAAAAAAATAGTTCTGACATAGTCCTAAATTTAATTAATAACAATAAAAAAATTATGAAAAAAATCATTCTAGTCGCAGTAGTGCTTCTTGCAGCATCGATAGATATGCAAGCACAATTAGTAAAATTCGGAATCAAAGGTGGTTTAAACTATGCCAACCAAAATGGTAGTGATATAACTGTAAATAGCACCAATTATGATAGTGAAGCTATTACCAGCTATCATGTAGGTTTACTTGCGGAGGTAAAATTGACTGACGGTTTTGCCATACAACCCGAATTGCTATATTCTACACAAGGTGCAACCTATAAAAATGCAGTAGAAGAATTTAATAACGAATTGGGTTATTTATCTATTCCAGTTCTTGCTAAAGTAAGCTTAAACAAATTTATAAGTTTAGATTTTGGTCCTCAAGCTTCTTTCCTATTAAGCGAACGAAAAAATGTGGATTTTAAAGAATCTGAGACTTTTGAGTTTGGAGTTGCAGGTGGATTAAGTTTTAATATTACAAAAAATTTCTTTTTACAAGGTCGATATGTAGCAGGATTAACCGAAGCTACTCGCGATGCAACAGTTAAAAATTCAGTAGTTCAAGTTTCAGCTGGATTCAAATTTTAAATAAAACCTTTATTTTTCTAGAAACCGTTCCGTAATTTGGAACGGTTTTTTTATTTTTACAAAAATAGAAATATGAAAATAATCATTATCAATGGTCCTAACCTCAATTTACTAGGGAAACGCGAACCAGAAATTTACGGCAGTCAAACTTTTGAAGAATACTTTATCTCTTTGCAAATAAAATATATGGACTTAGAATTAATCTATTTCCAAAGCAATATAGAAGGAGAACTTATTGATAAAATTCAGGAATTTGGTTTTAGGTACGATGGCATTATTCTCAATGCAGGTGCGTATACACACACCTCCATCGGGATAGGTGATGCTGTTAAAGCCATTACAACTCCTGTTGTTGAAGTGCACATTTCGAACACCTACGCCCGCGAAAGTTTCAGACACCAATCCTATATCTCTGGTCATGCAAAAGGAGTTATTCTAGGATTTGGTTTAAAAAGTTATGAATTAGCCCTTCAATCTTTCCTTTAATTGCAATAAAAATACCTTGGCTGAATGTTTAACATATAATTAATACCCTCTTTTTAAACTTCCTCTATTTTTGCGAAAGAAAAAACTTTCATGAAAAAATACTACCTGCTTTTAATTTTCTTGGTCTCAGTAACCAACTATGCTCAAATAAAAGGAACCGTTTCTGACGACAAAGGGAATCTATTGCCTTTTGTTACTGTTTTTCAAGAAGATACGTATAACGGAACTACCTCCAATGAGATGGGCAAATACGAATTAAACCTAAAAAAAACTGAAAAACAAACCGTTGTCTTTCAGTTTTTAGGATTCAAAACACAAAAAATAGCGGTTCAAACTGATAAATTACCTTATACATTTGATGTTAAAATGATCGAAGAAAGCTTTTCTTTGAACGAAGTTGTGATTAATCCAAAAGTTAATCCAGCTATAGCAATTATAAAAAATGCAATTGCCAGCCGAAAAGAGAATACTAAAAAAACAGCTCGCTTCCATGCCGACTTTTATTCTCGGGGGATTTTCAAACTAAAAAATGCACCAAAAAAGATATTGGGTCAAAAAATTGGAGATTTAAACGGATCATTAGATTCTACAGGAACAGGTATTATTTCATTATCGGAAACATTTTCTAAAATTACTTTTGAAAAACCCAATAATCTAAAAGAAGTGGTCACCGCCTCAAAAGTTAGCGGACGTGACAATGGCTACAGTTACAATACAGCTCGATCTTCCTTTTATGATTTATATGACAACACCGTTGATTTTGGCGTGCAAATGATTTCTCCGATCGCTTCTAATGCCTTCAATTATTATAAATACAAGCTCGAAAATACTTTTTACGATGCTAACAATCAAATGATCAACAAAATAAAAGTGACTGCCACTAGAGACAGCGAACCCGTTTTTGAAGGGTACATTTATATTGTAGAGGATTCTTGGGCTATATATGCTGTTGATTTAGACATTAAAGGCTACCGAATGAAAGAAGAATTTGTAGATGTAATGACCTTAAAACAAAACTTCGGTTACAACAAAAACAATAAAATCTGGGCTAAAAACACACAAAGTCTTGATATTACCGCTGGCGCTTTTGGAATAAAATTCACAGGAAAATACAATTATGTGTACAGTAATTACGAATTTGTAGATGCTTTTGCAAAAAAAACCTTTACCAATGAAATCACGAGCGTTGAAATCAATTCAAATAAAAAGGACAGTACTTTCTGGAATAGCAACAGACCTATTCCCTTGACTATCGAAGAAAGCACAGACTATATTAAGAAAGACAGTATTTATAAAGTTAGAAACTCAAAAAAATATTTGGATTCAATTGATGCAAAAGGAAACAAATTCAGACTATTAAAGTTGATTACGGGTTATACTTATAATAACAGTACGATAAAAAATACCTTTAGTTACGATGGATTATTCAATCTTAGTTCTTTGAGTTTTAATACCGTACAAGGGTACAATTTTGACACTGGGTTTCGATACACCAATAGAAAAAACCAAGAAACAAAAGGGATTTATACTTCTATCAATACCAAACTAAATTATGGTTTTGCTGAAGATCGTTTGCGTGTAATGGGAACAATTATACATCGATTCAACAATCAAAATTACGCTACCTTATTTGCTACTGGAGGTAGTTCCGTACAACAGTTTAACCCGAGTGAACCCATCAGTAAAATTATCAACTCCATAAGTTCTTTGTATTTTAAGAACAATTTTATGAAGTTGTATAATTTAGAATCGGCAACCATTGGATACAACCAGAATATCGCAAATGGGGTAAACCTTGGTGGAAGAATATCATATCAACAACGCAAACCATTATTTAATACTACTGATTTCTCCTATTTCAATAAGGAAGATTTGTATACTTCGAACAATCCACTGGCACCAGATGATTTTACCTCATCCGCTTTTGAAAAGCATCATTTGGTAAAGATGACTCTGAATGCAAGAATTAATTTTGGAAATAAATACGCTTCTCGTCCGGATGGTAAATTCAACATTCGAAATGAAAAGTATCCTACTCTATTTTTAAATTATGAAAAAGCAGTAGCGGCAAGTGAGAAAAAATATGAATTTGACCATATAAATGCCCAATTAACGTACGATTTAAAATTAGAGAATAAGGGTGTACTTGGCATAAACTTGAAAGCTGGAAAATTTTTGAATGCTGAAAATATCGCATTTATGGATTATAAACATTTTAACGGCAACCAAACGCACATCGGACAAAGTGCACGTTATCTAAATGTCTTTAATTTATTGCCTTATTATTCCAACAGCACCAACAACCGTTATTTTGAAGCGCATTCTGAATACAATGACGAGGGTTATATTATGAATAAAATTCCACTTTTGAATAAATTAAAATCAACTTTAATTCTTGGTGGGCATGCACTTTCTACCCCAGGAAATAAACCATATGCAGAATTATCTTTTGGTTTGGATAATTTAGGTTTTGGAAAATTCAAGTTGTTGCGTATTGATTATGTGCGTTCCTACCAAAATGGATTTAAAGGAGACGGTGTAGTTTTTGGACTTAAATTCTTGAATGTTTTAGAGTAAATCAATAGCCATAAAGAGTTTTTCAACAAAAAAAAGGCACGAGAAATAATCTTCTTGTGCCTTTTTTAATTTTATAAATAATTCAAATAATGAAATTAATTTGGTTCTACATGAATCAATACATGTCCCAATTCTGGAATTTGTTCTCGTAACGTGTCCTTTAGTTTATGAGCTAAATCATGACCCTCTTTTACGGTATTATTCGAATCTACAATTGCGTGTAAATCTACATGGTACTGCATTCCTGCTTTTCGAATAAAACACTTTTCGGTATCTATAATCCCGTCAACTTGAAGTGAAATGAGTCGGATTTCTGCTATCAAATCATCATATAGATGCTCATCCATTATTTCGCCCAAAGCAGGTCTAAAAATAAGATAACTGTTATAGAATATGAATCCAGATGCAAAAAGCGCTGCCCAATCATCTGCAGATTCATAACCATTGCCAAGGATCAAGGCAATTGAAATTCCCAAAAATGCGGCTACTGATGTAATTGCATCGCTGCGATGGTGCCAAGCATCGGCTCTAAGAGAGGAACTATTGGTTTGAATACTTCTTTTAAGTACTACTCGAAAAGAATACTCTTTCCATATAATAATAGCGCCTAAAACAAGTAATGTCCAAGGTTTAGGTAATTCATGTGGCGTTCTGATATTGATGACACTTTCATAAGCGATAATAGTAGCAGAAGTGATTAAGAAACCCACAACCAAAAAGGTAATTAGAGGTTCTGCCCTACCGTGACCGTAAGGATGATTTTCATCTGCTGGTTTACTCGAATATTTGATGCCAAACAACACTAAAAATGAAGCAAAAATATCAGCAGTAGACTCGATTGCATCTGCTATTAAAGCATAGGAATTTCCAAAAAAGCCGGCAAATCCTTTAATAATTGCCAAAGACGTATTGCCTATGATACTAAAATAAGTGGCTTTAATCGCTGTTTGTTCGCTTGACATTTTGTTTTTGTTAGATGAACTAAAACAAAAATCGTTTTAGTAAACCGTCTTGAATGGTTGCATTCAAATTGTATCTTGTTTACTAAAACGATTTTATGAAATTCTTAATTTATTTATGCTCTCACGATGCTGGCACCTATGGCTCTCAATCGTTCGTCAATACGTTCGTACCCTCTATCAATTTGTTCAATGTTTTGGATCGTACTTGTTCCTTTTGCTGAAAGAGCGGCGATTAATAACGAGATTCCCGCACGAATATCTGGTGAAGACATTGTTGTTGCTTTCAATTGTGATTTGAAATCGTGTCCCATAACAACGGCACGATGTGGATCACACAACATAATTTTGGCACCCATATCAATTAACTTATCTACAAAAAATAATCTGCTTTCAAACATTTTTTGGTGAATCAGCACGTCGCCTTTTGCTTGAGTAGCTACAACGAGAACAATACTCAATAAATCGGGTGTAAATCCAGGCCAAGGAGCATCTGCAATAGTAAGTATAGAACCGTCTATATCTGTTTTTACCTCATACCCATCTAGGTGAGCAGGAATGTAAATATCATCACCACGACGTTCCAAAGTAATTCCCAGTTTTCTAAAAGTGCTAGGTATAACCCCAAGATTATCCCAACTCACATCTTTTATTGTAATTTCTGATTTAGTCATTGCAGCAAGACCTATCCAACTTCCAATTTCGATCATATCTGGAAGAATTCTATGCTCGCAACCACCTAAACTTTCAACACCTTCAATAGTTAATAGATTAGATCCAACGCCTGTTATGTTTGCTCCCATGGAGTTTAGCATTTTACACAGTTGTTGTAAATAAGGTTCGCAAGCAGCATTATAAACTGTTGTTCTACCTTTGGCTAAAACTGCAGCCATAACAATATTAGCAGTTCCTGTTACTGATGCTTCATCGAGCAACATATCAGCTCCTTTCAAACCTTTAGGCGCTTCTACCCCATAAAAATGATCTTCCCTGTTGTAACGAAATTTCGCACCTAGATTAATAAATCCTTCAAAGTGAGTATCTAATCTTCTACGTCCAATTTTATCACCACCTGGCTTCGGAATATAACCTTTACCAAATCGTGCCAAAAGTGGTCCAACAATCATTATGGATCCTCGAAGAGAACCGCCTTCTTTCTTGAATGCTTCGGTTTCTAAATACTGTATGTTGACTTCATCAGCTTGAAAAGTATAAGAGCCAGGTCCCGTTTTTTGGATTTTAACGCCTAAATTTCCTAACAGAGTAATTAGTTTATTGATATCAATAATATCAGGAATGTTATTGATGATCACTTTTTCTGGAGTTAAAAGAACAGCACATAAAATTTGTAATGCTTCATTTTTGGCTCCTTGTGGCGTGATTTCTCCCTTAAGACTGATGCCGCCTTCTATTTTAAAAATTCCCATTTTTTTACAGTTATGAGTTATAAATTATTGATTGTGTGTTATAAGAAACGAGTTAAAAGTTAGGTTGAAAATTCAAAACTAAAAACTCCTAATTCATAACAAACCTAAAGCGGTTTTCTATTTTGGTTTTTGTGAATCGGATTTGGTTTCCCCATTTTGGTATTCTTATTACTTTGAATTTTTGGAGGACCTGCAGGCGCTATTTTATTCGAAACTCGTTTGTTTGTTCGTAATAAGTCAGTAGTATTTAAAAGCTCTTCGGTACTTTGAAGTAAATTCAACTTCCCGCCTGACAATTCATATAAATGCTCGAAAATAACATCATCTTTCACGGTATCTTTATTCCAGCTTAAATAGGATTTCTTCATGTGATTGGCAATTACTTTTACCAATGCACTTTTCATTTCACCCTCGTCCCACTTATTGGCAACATCAATCATGTATTTGATATTGTTCCCATAATACCGGTATTTTGGAAAATTTTGAGGATAACTTAATACATCCGGTTTCAATTGCAACACTTCACGAGATGGGATTGGATAAGGAGAATCAGCTACTAATTTAAAATCAGACATTATAAATATCTGATCCCATAATTTATGCTGAAAATCTGGAACATCACGCAAATGTGGGTTCAAACTACCCATAACTTGAATGATGTATTTTGCCGCTTTGTTGCGTTCTAAATCATCTTCAATTTTGGTTGCTTGATCTATTAGTTTTTGCAAATGGCGTCCATATTCTGGAATAATTAAATGAGACCGTTCTGCATTATACTCCAAATGATGCACAACATCGTTCGAGTTTTCTTTGATATATTTTGAATTCATATTCGAATGTATATTTTTGATCTTAATGAGCACCATTTCGAAGATATGACATCGTTCGTTTGTACAAACATCAAAATGTAGTTTTGAAACTAAAGTGAGATAATTCCCTTAATGGTAGCTACTTCTTGGTATTTATCAACTATTTCTTGTGCATCTTTCATAGTTACATCTATAGAAATACTGGTAAACTTACCCGTTTTGGATTTTGTTGTTTTGATTACCGCTCCCATACAGTCAAAAGCCAATTGAACACGATCAATATTATCATTTTCGCTAGGCACGATAAATTTGAATAAGTACGTAGCTGGCCATGTATTGCTCAGATCTAACTCTACTTTTAATCTATCATAAAATTCTTGAGTATTCTTGTCCATTTTCAGTTTAAAAATAAAGGCAAATATACTGTTTCATACGTGAATTATGAATTTTGAATTATGATTTTTTATCTAATACTATTTTAAACGCAATCATTTTTTCAAATCCCAATAAGTTTAAGTAATTTTGCCGCTTATTTTTTAAAAGTGCAGAAAGAAATCATAGTTATCATTGGCGGTCCAGGAACAGGTAAAACAACTATCATTGATGGATTGATAGCCAAAGGACATTGTTGTTATCCCGAAATTTCTCGGGAAGTAACTGCAGAGGCAAAAAAGCAAGGAATTGATCAATTGTTTCTAGAAAAACCGCTGCTTTTCAGCGAGTTACTTCTTGAAGGCCGAAAAAAACAGTTTCAAAATGCATACAAAGAGCCACATGAAGTTGTATTTATTGACCGCGGAATTCCAGATGTTTTGGCTTACATGCACTACATTGGCGATAGCTATCCTGCGTCTTTTGATAGTGCTTGTCGCGAACACACCTACTCAAAAATTTTCATTTTACCACCTTGGGAAGAAATCTACATTAGCGATCATGAACGGTATGAAAACTTCGAACAAGCCAAACTAATCTACAATCACCTTATAGAAACCTATCAAGGTTACGGTTACGAACTTATAGAAGTTCCTAAAAATACCCTAGATAACAGAATTCTTTTTATCTTAGATGAAATTTCTAAATAATTTTCAAGTTTAGAATTTACAATTTGGGATGTTTTCTACGAATTGAAATCTGTAATTTATGCAAGAAGCGTTAGCTATTCTTCAAAAATATTGGAAACACGACAAATTCAGGTCGCTGCAAAAGGAAATTATTGATTCCGTTTTAAGTGGTCAAGATACCTTTGCTTTGATGCCAACAGGAGGTGGGAAATCTATATGTTTCCAGATTCCAGCCTTGATGACTGAAGGTATTTGTCTGGTAATTTCGCCATTGGTTGCATTAATGAAAGACCAAGTAGCTAATTTGCAAAAGCGGAACATCAAAGCCATTGCCTTAACTGGCGGTATCCGATCTGAAGAAATGATTGATTTATTGGACAATTGCCAATTCGGAAATTATAAATTTCTTTATTTATCACCAGAACGTTTACAATCAGACTGGATTTTAGACCGCATCAAAAATCTTCCAATCAACTTAATCACTATTGACGAGGCGCATTGTGTATCGCAATGGGGACACGATTTTCGACCCGCTTATTTGAAGATTTCAATACTAAAAAAACATTTCCCAAAAATACCTTTCCTTGCATTAACAGCCACCGCAACTCCAAAAGTTAAAGAAGATATCATCGCTGAACTGGGATTGCAGGATGTGAACGTTTTTGAGAAATCATTTGCAAGAGAAAACATCGCCTACATGGTTTTTGAAGTAGAAGATAAACTTTTTAGAATCGAACAAATTTTAAAGAAAAACCCAGAATCTTCTATCATTTATGTTCGCAACAGAAAATCCTGTCTGGATATTTCGGGGCAATTAAATTCGTTAGGAATTAAAGCTACCTATTATCATGGTGGACTTTCATCTAAAGAAAAAGATAAGAACATGCAATTGTGGATGAATGAAGCCGCAACAGTTATTGTAGCAACCAATGCTTTCGGAATGGGAATTGACAAAGCCAATGTAAAGACTGTAATTCATATTCAACTTCCAGAAAATTTAGAAAATTATTACCAAGAAGCTGGTCGAGCAGGACGAAATGGCGAAAAAGCATTTGCTATTTTATTAACAAGTCCTTCAGATATTATTCAGGCTGAAAACCAATTTATAAACATTCTTCCTGACAAAAAGTTTTTGAACCTCATGTATGTCAAGCTTTGCAACTACTTTCAAATTGCATACGGAGAAGGCATCAACGAGCAGTTTACCTTCAATTTGCATCATTTTTGTTTAAAATATGGGTTTCCAACTTTAAAAACCTACAATGCCATGCAATTTCTGGATAGACAAGGAATTATTAATTTGTCCCAAGAATTTTCTGAAAAAATCTCCATGCAATTTCTTATTCCTTCCAAAGAAGTGATTCGGTACATGAGTTTGAATCCGAATGATGAAGAAATTATTTTGGCAATATTGCGCACGTATCCTGGAATTTATGAAATGCAAACCGCATTCAACTTGCCATTAATTGCAAAAAAATCAAATCATAATGAAGCCGAAATACAAGCAGTCTTACATAAATTAAAAGGAAAAGAGATTATCAATTACCAATCAAAAAATAATGATTCTACATTAATTTTTAATGAAGTTCGCGAAGATGAAAGAACAATTAGTCGGGTTTCAAAGTATTTAGAAAATCAAAATCAATTAAAAAAGGAACAACTTCAATCTGTTTTGAATTATGTTTCGGATAAAAAGGCATGCAAAAACAAGCTTATCTTGCATTATTTTGGTGAAAAAACGGATGTCGATTGTGGAATTTGTTCCTATTGCATTACCAAAAAAAACAAGCAAAAAGACAATACATCGCTCGCATCAGCAATCGTTACTTTATTACAATCAGAAAATTTAAATTCGAGAGACATACAAAACAGGACTAAAAATAACTCTGAAGAAGTTATTGCAGTCCTTCAATATTTATTAGAAAACAACACAATTTTGGTTAAACCAAATAACAAATACACTTTAAAATCATAATGGAAAAATTACGAATTGTTTTTATGGGAACACCCGAATTTGCCGTGGGGATATTAGATACAATACTAAAAAATAACCACGAAGTTGTAGGCGTAATTACCGCCGCAGACAAACCTGCAGGTCGTGGACAGAAATTAAAATATTCAGCTGTAAAAGAGTATGCGCTGGAAAATAATATTACTTTATTACAGCCAGTAAACCTTAAAGACGAGACTTTTTTATCGGACTTAAAATCGTTAAATGCTAATTTACAAGTCGTAGTTGCTTTTAGAATGTTACCAAAAGTAGTATGGGAAATGCCATCATTAGGAACTTTCAACCTTCACGCTTCACTCCTACCCAATTATCGTGGAGCTGCACCTATCAATTGGGCAATCATAAATGGTGAAACTAAAACAGGTGTTACTACTTTTTTTATTGATGATAAAATTGATACTGGTGCCATGATCTTAAGTTCTGAAACTCCGATTGAAGAAACCGAAAATGCAGGACAACTGCACGATCGATTGATGAATCTGGGAAGTAAAACTGTCATTGCTTCCTTGGAAATGATTGAAAAAGGAACCGTTTCAACAATTATTCAAACAGACACGGCACATATTAAAACGGCATACAAGTTAAACAAAGAGAATTGTAAAATAGACTGGACTAAACCAGCTGTAGAAATAAATAATTTGATTCGAGGTTTGAGTCCGTATCCTGCTGCTTGGTGTTTTATACAAGATAAAAACGAAGAATGGAATGTTAAGATATACGAGGCTATAATTGTTTTAGAAGACCATGATTTCAAGATAGGAAGTCTAATTTGCACCAAAAAGGAGATGAAGATTGCGGTAGAAAATGGATTTATTCAAATAGTAAGCTTGCAATTTCCAGGCAAAAAAAAGATGAACGCATCAGAACTGCTTAATGGAATTGCATTTTCAGAGGAAGCTAAAGCTCATTAACATCAATAAAAACGGGTAGTTTGTCGATTTTAACACGACATACAGACTAGCTTGTTAACAAAAAAAATAAGTTATCAACAAAACAGGCTAAAAATGAGCAAAAGTCTTGCAAGGAACGTATTTCCCATTAAATTTGTGTATTAACAATATTTTTAACCAACAATTAATAACTAATTATTATGAACAAATCAGAATTAATCGATGCTATCGCTGCTGATGCAGGAATAACTAAAGCTGCTGCAAAATTAGCTTTGGAATCGTTTTTAGGTAATGTAGGCGAAACTTTGAAAAAAGGTGGTAGAGTATCTCTAGTAGGTTTTGGATCATGGTCAGTTTCAGCTAGAGCTGCAAGAGACGGAAGAAATCCTCAAACAGGAAAAACTATACAAATTGCAGCTAAAAATGTAGTGAAATTTAAAGCAGGTGCAGAATTAGAAGGCGCAGTAAACTAATTTAGTTACACTAGTATAATCAAAACCTTCCATCTGGAAGGTTTTTTTATGCTTTTAAACGATTTTATTTTGCTATATTATAATAAAAAACATAAATTTAGTAAAAAATACATTCCGATGATTACAGATAAACTAAAGAAAGGAAATTTGCTTATTGCAGAGCCTACTATAATTGGGGATCTATCATTCAACAGATCGGTAATTTTATTAGCTGATTATAATACTGAAGGTTCTGTTGGTTTTATAATTAACAAACCCTTAAAGTATACTATTCACGACTTAATCCCAGATATTGCGGCGCGATTTAAAATATACAATGGCGGCCCTGTAGAGCAGGATAATCTATATTTTATTCATAACATTCCCGAATTGATCCCTAACAGTATTGAAATCTCTAATGGTATTTACTGGGGAGGTGATTTTGAGTCTACCAAGGAATTAATTAACAAAGGTGCTATTAGCAATGATAACATAAGATTCTTTCTTGGATATACTGGTTGGGATGAAAACCAATTGGAAAATGAAATGGAAAGCAACTCTTGGATTATTACCTCAAATAGCTACGAAAATAAAATTATTGGAAAATCCGCAACACATTTTTGGAAAGAACAAATTTTAGAATTGGGTGGAGAATACCTTATTTGGTCTAACGCTCCAGAAAATCCGTATTTAAACTAAGAAACACCTATCATTTCGTTTAGTTTGTCTACTAATTTCACAGCCATATTTGTACTGAATTCTTTTTTTCGGTATTGTGTTATGGGCTGAATCCCTTTTATAACATTTGTAATGAACAATTCTTCTGCTTTTTGAAGATCAAAAGGAGAAATAACGCCTTCTATCACCTCTATATTCTCGATTTTTTTTGCTAGACTTATTATTTGTCTTCTCATTACACCATTCAAACATCCCTCGGAAATTGGTGGTGTTATAAGTTTATTGCCTTGTAACATAAAGATATTGCCTTGTAATGCTTCAACAACATTTTTACTATCGTTTAACAACAAACAATTATCCAATCCATTTTCATTGGCATAAATGCTTCCTGTTATGTTTATGATTTTATTGGTTGTTTTGACAGAGGAGAGCAGTTGCTTTGTGATATAAAAATCTTTATACAAATCTACTTCATACCTTTTGTTTTCAATTGTGTATGCTTTATTTTCTAAATCAACTGCATGAATAAGATACGAAACTGAGTTATTTTGAGGCAAATAATACCCACCGTCATTTCTATAGACAGTAATTCGGGCACGAGCAGAATCAATTACTTGATTATTTTCAGCTATAGAAAGTATTTGCTCTTCAAGAAATTCCATTGTAAAATTCATTGGGATTTCCATTCGTACTACTCGCATGGCAGACATTAACCTAAAATAATGATCTTCTAGAAAAAGTATCTTGTTGTTAATGATTTTAACTGTTTCAAAAACAGCATCGCCGTATAGAAAAGCTCGGTTCTTTGTTAATACAGTAGCATCTTCGGATATAATAGTTCCATTAAAATTAATCATAAAAAAAGCCCTAAATTTTATTTAGGGCAAATATAAGGTATAAAATACGATTTTACTATACGGAACCTATTAGATGTTTAAGATCGGAAATTTGATTTTCCCACAACAATGTTGCTTCATCAACTTCATCTTTATCTGCAAAATCGACTACCATCAACGATACATCTTTGGTAAGCTCATCTACTAAAATATGCAATTCAAAAAAATATTCTGTGTCTTTGCTTTGCTCATCAACCCATTTAAATTTTACTTTTTCTCCGGTTTTCTTTGAAGCAAGTCTAGCTTTTTCTTGTGAATCATTCCAAATAAAAGTAAAAAATTCACCACGAGAATTTACATTATCAGCAAACCATTCAGACAAACCTGACGGAGTTGATATGTATTGATATAACAATTGAGGAGAAGAATTTATAGGAAACTCGATTTCGTAACGTACTTTTTGATCCATGAGCTACATTTAATTTTTTGGAAATATATAGAATTTAACTCCGAAAAAAAAACGTTTTCAAAAATATTTTTTTTTATTAAAATTATGCTTGCAAGCATTAATATTATTTTTATATTTGCACCCGCATTCAGGGGTAGTAATCGGCCTTGAATAATGGCGAGATAGCTCAGTCGGTTAGAGCGCAGGATTCATAACCCTGAGGTCCCGAGTTCAAATCTCGGTCTCGCTACACGGTTAAAAAACGAAAAAATATAGGTTTTATGCGGTTTTAGAGAAATTTAAAACCGTTTTTTTATGTCTAAAATTATCGACCTCTTAACGAAAGAATACGCTAACGCATACGATTTGGCTCATAAAAAACAATTCTCATTACCAAAGATTTACGACGCAAATAGTGATTTATCTAAGCGTTGGTACGTGTATTATTCCTTTCGAAATCCTACAACCGATAAGCTTGAAAGACAGACCCCTGTTTATGCAGGAGTAAATCTATTCAAAACTCTCAAAGAAAGAAGAAACGCAATAAAAATTCTAGCAAAAGCAATTCAAACAATATTGGATAACGGTTTCAATCCTTATGACGATTCTGTTTCTGTTGACGAAATAAAGAAATATAATATTCCAGAAGCCGTTACTTTTTCACTTGAATTAAAAAAAAGCACACTAAAAGAGAATAGTTATCGTGATTTTAGAGTAAGAATAAAATCATTTGAGAAGTGGCTTTTGGCAAACGGATATGAAAATAGATACATTACAACGGTAAATAAAAAGACGGTTATCACTTTTCTTAACTCCATTTTATCTAATACAAGTGCTAAAAACAGAAATAATACTCGCTCTAATTTATCTATGTTCTTTCAATCTTTAGAGGATAACGATATTATTACGGATAATTTTGTCAAAAAAATTAATGTTCTAAAATCTACACCTGAAAGAAACAAGACCTATAGCACTACCCAAGAAGTTGATATTTTCAATTATCTAAAAAGTAATGACGATTTATTACTCTTGTTTATCCAGTTTATTTCCTACAATCATTTGCGACCAGTAGAAGTTGTTCGATTGAAAATTAAGGACGTAAACATAAAAGACAAACTTATTTATGTTCGAGCCAAAAACAAGGCAGTAAAAATCAAAATCATTCCTGAAATACTTTTATCCTCAATTCCTGATTTAGAAAAACTGAACCCTGAAAGTTTCTTGTTTACCCCAAATGGCATTGGCTACGATTGGACAACTGGAGAAACCGATAAAAGAGATTACTTCAGTAAACGTTTCAAGAAAGTAAAAGACAGTTTAGGATTGGGGAAAGATTACGGATTGTATAGTTTTAGACATACTTTCATAACCAAACTATACCGAGAGTTGGTCAAAAACAGCACTCCGTTTGAAGCCAAAAGTAAATTGATGCTTATTACTGGTCATACCACTATGACTGCATTAGAAAAGTATTTACGTGATATTGATGCGGTGTTGCCTGATGATTATTCGGAGCATATAAAATAAAAAACGTGCGTAAGTAACACGCTTTTAAAAAGACCCTATAATTGCAACCCATAATCACTTACTATCCAGTTGTTAGGGGCGGATGTTAACCTGTTTCTTCCAGAGAGTCCCGTTACCGTATATTTACTTTTAAAAATAATTTTCAAATTCGGCTTCACGTTTTGCAAACTCCATTTAGAGAGTAAGCTATCGTAATTTTTAACCGATAGTGTTTCAATAAAAGGATAGTTAATCATCGCTCCCGAAAAAGAGTAAGCCACTTGCGAAACATTCCATTTTCCAACATCTTGATTAAATGCTTTTGCAAGTTGAAACATATCTTGCATGTTTCTAACTAAAGATGTATCCCATTTGCTTATGTCTTGATTAAATACGGTTGCATTTCTAAACATGTATGCCATATCAGTTACTTTGCTGGTGTTCCAGTTTCCAATGTTTTGGTTAAATGCACTGCAATTTCCAAAAGTAAATCTCATAGTAGTCACATTACTTGTGTCCCAATTACTTATGTCTTGATTAAATACCGAACAATAGCCAAACATACTATCAATTGCTGTAATATTCTTGGTTGGGATATTTAAAGAAGAATTAAAAGCACTACAATCGTAGAACATTTCCTTATAACTGGTGATTTTTTCCGACACTAATGTTACAGGCGAATTAAATTTAGTGCATCCTAAGAACATCTGATTAACGTTATCCAGTTCAAGTGAGGTAAATACAATTGTTTGGTTGAATTCCAAACACCTAAGAAACATACCCTCCATTTTTTTTATCTTGGAAATATCCCACTCGTTTATTCTTGCCACGGTTTTTAACTTACTGCAATTCATAAAAAACATAGTAAGAGAGGTTATACCCGTCAAATCAAGCAAGTCTGTTACGTTTGACAAATCAAGATTACTACAGCCATAAAAAATCCCGCTCCCAATTAATTTCAAACAACCCCATTGTGTTACACTTATGATTTTATCTCTATCACCCTGATTATAAAACACCCACCCAATACATACTCCTGTTATTTTAATTTCATATATTCCAGAAATCGCATAATTATGCAGTACCTCAGACTGATTATAAGATGTGATTATATTAGTCGAACCGTCCCCCCAGTCAACAATAAAATTATAAATACCACCGAATGTAATCGGCAATCTTACTTGATTAATTGCACTTGATCCATTAGAAACATTAGCTGTATTCCAAGTAGAAATAAACGGCAATACGGATGGTTTCTTTCTATAAATCTGTCTTGTCAAACTATTCATTATATCTCGCCTATTAAAACAAATTCATTCGTAGCTCCTATTTTCTTTAATGTACTCATCTTACCTCCCGCCATAACTAAACCAACATTATTAATAACAATAACACCCGACAACAATAACAATGTCAAAGTCATTCCCGCTCTAGTGATAAAATTGCATTCAAAATCAACTCGCAAGCCTACTGGTATAGTGATTGTAATATTTGCCCCAACTATTAAAACACCGTTATTATAGGCATCCGACAAAGTAATGTTTCCTAACAACGGAAACGTTGGGCTTGTTGTTATCGTTCCAGTATCTCCTTTAACCCCTTGAATGCCTTGTAATCCTTGAAGTCCAATGTCTCCTTTTACTCCTTGAACACCTTGCAATCCTTGAAGTCCAACATCCCCTTTTACTCCCTGAACACCTTGTATTCCTTGAAGTCCAACATCCCCTTTTACGCCTTGAACACCTTGTAATCCTTGAAGTCCTATATCTCCTTTAGCCCCTTGAATACCTTGAAGCCCAGAATCCCCTTTTACTCCTTGAAAGCCTTGGAATCCTTGCTCTCCTTTTATCCCTTGGATACCCTGTTCCCCTTTGATACCTTGTATCCCTGCATCTCCTTTTAATCCTTGCTCGCCTTGAAGTCCAACATCCCCTTTTATTCCTCGAATACCCTGTTCCCCTTGAAAACCTTGTAACCCTGCATTTCCTTTTATACCTTGCTCTCCTTGAAGTCCGGCATCTCCTTTTATTCCTTGAACACCTTGTTCCCCCTGAATACCTTGAAGTCCTTGTTCTCCCTTTTCCCCTGCACAATCATTATCCATAAAAAAGTATTTTTTAGCTAATTCAACTAAGAAATCGTTGAAATTCTCAGCGGTAATTATAGGGTCACATAGTCCAGTATTAACTTGTAAATAATCCAAAATAAACGGATTTGTCCCAAACGAAGCTTCAGACTGAATTTTAAACATATTGGGAATTGATGGAACTCCTACCACGTTTTGAGCGGGATTAAAAGACGTAATTAAGGAATTGTCTTGTGTTCGATACAACAAGACATTTCCGTTTTTGTCCTTTACAAATTTTATAATTTTACTCATCTATTCTAATATTCTAAGTTTAAGCTGCTCTTTTAACAACTCGTCTTTTTACCGTTCTCTTTCTAACTGGTTTCACTTTTACAACTTTCTTAACGGTTCGCTTCTTTACTGGTGTTTTCTCTGGAACTACTTTGACAATCTTACCTCCTTTGATGTATTTATACCCTTTTTTAAGAGTTCCATCCACTTTTAAGCCAGTTGCTTTTACTACTCTTGAACATACCTTTTTCAATCCTCTTACTGCTGGTTTTCCTAATCCTGTTTTCATAGTTTCAATTTTTGTTTTAAGTTCTTTTTTACTTTGGTCAGCTAAATCAATTAATGTTTGCCAAGCTTTTTTTTCCTTTATAGATTTGGCATTGTTTCTTTTTAATCTAAATGCATTTGATTGTTTAGTTTCAAATAACAATTTTGCTTCGAGTTGTTTTCTTGTCTCCATTATTAATTCACACTAAATGATAATTTTTTCTTGTTCGTTGGTTCTGCCAGTACTTCGGATTCATTCTGCACTAGCTTTTTATTGAAAATATTGAATTTCAAGCCGTCAAGGGGTTTGTCTTGGTATCTATTTTTATCAGCATAGATGTAATTGTCTCTATAATCCGTCTTCTTTTCTGTAAACAAAACAATGTCCGCATCAAATTGACTTTTACTACCACCACGCATTTTTCCATCCGTTGTTTGTTGGAAAATGACAATAAATAATTTCCCATCGTATTTTTTTCGCAAATCTTTATCCACTTCAAAACCTTTATGCATTTCCTGCATTTTGGTAAAACTGTCAATGACAATCACATCATTTTTTTTTATGAGTTGCTCTAGTTCTTGAACCGATTTTACTTCGGGAGCTTCAATGTTATTCAAAGCTATTGCGTTTAAATATTGTTCTGCTTTATCAAAATACAAATTGCTCTCGGGATGCTCTTCAATACTGGCGTGTCCCACTTTGTAATTTTGTGCCAAAGCATTCATAAACTGAAACGCCATTCTCGTTTTCATCGAACCTTGTCCACCCGTAAGCGAAATAACAATACTCTCTTTTTTCTTGCGTTCTATTTGTCCCAAGAAATTGGCGATTTCAGTATTATCAATCTTGAAATAATTCACGTTTTTAGGTTTGTTTGCCATTTTATAAGCAAGCGAATTTCTATTCATTTTCGAGCCTTTTACCGCTCCAAACAGCGCATATTGTCCGCCCGAAATTTTAGGCTCTTCCTCTTTTTCTTTCTTCGTAACGGCTTGTGTTGGATTCGTTTTTTTGTCAACATTTTTAGGCTTTACGGACATATCAATTATTTTCTTTGGCTTCCTATTGTTCCCTTTTACGAGTTCTTTCAAAGCCATAATAAATTGTTTTGTTTCCAAATAAACCCAAATCTCTTCTTCATTTTTTCCTGCTTGCATTTCGGCAACCTCGAAAACTTTTGTCTTTTTATTGTAATTGATTAGTAAGCCATCAACATTAATTTTTCCAAAACTTCTTGGTTCAAAAACCACTTCATAACTTTCTTTGAAATCAGTTGATTTAAGACTTATTTTATGCGCACTCAAAAAGCCATTCGCAATTTCCGTCAATGAACCAATTTCATTTTCTGTCTTTAGCTTTGGTGTTGGTGTTTTTTTCACTGTCTCAACCGCCACTTTTTTAGTTGGTTTCACCTTTACAACTCCTTTCTTAGCTTTCTGTTTTTCACTTCCTTTCATAAACAAGAAATCCCCTTTTGCATCGGGTTGTAAGATATAATCTGATGCTTTTTGCGCTTGACTACTGGCTTTCATTAGAAAACGATTGTCATTTTCTAAATTTGGCAATAAAACTTCGTTCCAACCTTTCAAATAACCTGCGTGATTTTTATTGGTATAAAACATAATCCCCGCTTGTGCCGACAAAAAAACTGCCCCAAACTCTACAATTAACTCTTCAAAAGCATATTCGGGCGAACCAAATTCATTTGCTAATCCTCTTTTTAATCTGCTTTCGTGTCCCGTACTATGGCTTAATTCGTGAAAATAGGTTCTATAAAAATCCTGTGAAGTTTTGAATTTTGAAATATCAGGCATACTCAAAAAATCATTTGCAGGTTGATAAAATGCTCTGCTTCCAGTAAACTTTATTTCGGGTTGTGGCTTAGGATAATTTTTGACAATAGCTTCCGCAATTTGGATTTTCTCATTATTTCCAGTTTCCATTTCGTTGTTTACGACTTTTCCTTGCAATGAAAAATTATCCAAATCAAAATCAATACCCTCAATGTCTGCACCATTGAATACATTGTAATATTTAAGAAAGAAGATTGTTTTTTCGTCTCCTTTTTCGAGCTTGTTATCAATGATTTTTTCATTTAATCTTTCGATTTCTGCATCGGAATACTCCTTATTAAAACTCGAAAAATAAACTACTTTATGTCCGTGGCTTCCTTTTCTTATTTTTCCACCTTTTTCTTGAATTTGGTTAAAAGTCAAAAAATAAGGATTGTCCAACAGTCCGAAAAGTGGCGATAACATAACCACATTTACCCCTCGATACGCCTTTTTAGAGACGAAATTATAAGGGATTAAATACCCTTCTTCTTTCCAAGCTCTCTTATAATCCCCTTTGTTCGCATCCTTGATTAAATCAATCATTCGTTGCGTAACCATATCATAAATTTCATTTGGAGAAACGGGTTTTCCAAGCCCTACATCTTTGCTTTCGGGAATAAATTCCAGTCCACCAAGCAATCCAGTAACATCATCCGTATCCACTCCATTCAATCCATAAGGCTCAACTAGATTTTGCAATTCAATCAGGAAAGTATCGTCTGCAAATGCGTGAAGCACTTTTATAATCCTTTTAGAAATTATAGTATGTCGTTCTTTTTCGGCTTTTTCCAGTAATTTTTCAAGGTCTTTCCTTGTTACTACAATTCCGTTTAGACTATTAAATTCTTCCGCTAAAGTCATAATTACGAGAGTTTATAATCGATTCCTAAAATTTCAATAACCACCTCGGTTCTTATCTCATTAGCATTAAATCCTTTGCCAAGTATCATTTCTAAAGCGTTTGTAATAGCCATTTTCAAATCAAATGCTACTGGAATATCTTTTATAGTTATACTGGAATTGGCAGGAATACTAATGGCATTTATATCCATTTCTGAACTCCCAAAAAGAACATTGTTTTTGTCATAAAACAAGATTCTTTTTAGTCTGACCGCCACAACATTTGCATTAAAATTAAGGGGCGTAGGGTTTATCATTTTCAAATCCAGTTTGAAAGTAACATAAGGAACTCCTTCGTTCCATTTTGCATCAAGGCTTTTAAAAGCAACTGGAACAACTCTTACGTTTTGAAATTGCTCAATGATTTTTCTTACTTTATCTCCCAACAAAAAATAACCCAAAACGGCTACTATTCCCAATCCTAAAACTATTTTTCGTAAACTCATTTTGTTCATTTTTAAATAAAAATCCTAGCAATTCTCCATACCGCATAAACCAGAAAACCAAAACCTATCCAAGCCAAAATTTTAACCCAAAGCGGAATGTATTTTACTGGAACTTTTACGATTTCTTTTTCTGTATTAGCGACCGAATCTTGTTTGTTTGTGGTCGTATTTTCAGATTGTGTTTGGGCAATTTTATTCCAGGTAATAATTGCTTTTTTTAAATCATCATAATAAATCCCTACTTCATTATCGCCAGACTTTTTACGGCTATTCAATTGTTTTAATAACTGGTCAATGGTGGCCTGTGTGATGCTGTCGCATTCGGGTTTTGCCGTTTTTACTTTTGCAATTTGAATTATTAAGCTATCAATAATCGCCTTGTTTATAGCGGTTGTTTTCACGCTATCAGTATGATGTTCAATAATTCTTTCAATAGTGTGTGTGCTTTCAATGGGTTTTGTAGCACAACTTTTGAATAATAAACTCAAAGCAAAAACGACTAAGAGAATGCAAAGTGTTTGAAAAAACGTTTTGAAAGGATTTTGATGTTCGGTATTTCTAGGCATGATTATTTTAATTTAGATTTTAGCAACACTTTCAAAACATCAAAAAAGCTACTGATTAATTCTTCGACTTCACTATGTATAAGGGTAGATAGCGAACCGCCCCAAGCACAAATGACATACGTAAACATTTTGTTTACGTTTAGGAATTGATCGCAAACCACATAGACTGAAAACGCCACAAAAAAACTAACAATAGCTTCTGCAAGAAACCAACTCAATGTTGGTTTTTTCCCTCTATTGATGGCGATGTAAACTTTTGTAAAAATGCCCGCCAGTAAAAGCAATAGGAACAGAATATGGTCTTGAAAATATTTGAAATTATTTAGTAAAGTGTCTTTCATTTTTATTTGAATATTTTAGAATTAAATGCGAGCCAATCCCAAGCGTAAGCAGGAGAAGACTTACTCCGTAATAGGACTTTTTTTTTTAATACTTCGAGAGTTATGTTTTGCAACTTGAAGGATGCCACTTTTTTTATTCGGTCTTCCAATCCATTTACTCCCCCATTTATTCCCTTGGTTACACTTGTAACATTGTCTGCATCTGCATACTTGTTTAAATTTCCCCAAGAACTCCCATAAACCCAATACCAACAAGCTATATCAATTGAAGTGGTTAAGTTTGAAGCTAATTGAGGGTTATTGACCACATCGATCCCCGAAAAGTCTTTGTAGCGTTGGTAATTTCCTCTTCCTGTTAACTGTATTAATCCACGTCCTCTAAATCGGTATCCATCGCCTGCTTTAGTGTTACCTAAGTATTTGTGGTTTTGATACTTTTTTTGAGCATTATCACAAGATATTTTCTCTACTGATGCCGTGAAATTCCTACTTTCATGTGACAATTGTCCTAAAAAGTGAGCGATTCGCAGAGGGGTTATAATGCCATACTTCTTAAAAGCATTAAAAAACAAAATGTTATTTGATAGTATAAAACTCATTACAGTATCACTTTTTTAGGTTCGGCTTTTTTCAATAACAGAAACAATCCCGTCAAGGCTATTGCTCCAACAATTACTTTTGATTGAGTATCCATTTTTAATACGTTTTTACGGCATCGGCTTTGATAAAAGCAAAACCACCAAATATTTTTACTAAATAACTTCCTGTAGCATTTGCATCTACAAAAATTCCTGCATCATCTCCATATTTCAAATCTCCTCCATTGAAAAATTTAGCTCCAGTACCAAAATACTTTCCGTCTGCTCCTTGTTTAGAAACAAACAAACTGGCGTCTTTGATAGCCAATAACTTTTCTCCAACTTTAGGTAAAACTTTTGCAATAGGCTTTGCAATGGTTTTTGTCTTTATTTTTGTCTTTGAAGAAAATACATTAAGGCTAATTTGTGTAACCCTCTTTTTTGCAATTAATGCTGTGAGTGTTATGTTTCCAAAATCGCCATCGATTTTAACGCCCAACAATCTTTGCAATTCTCTTACTTCAATTCCTTTACTCCCTTTTGCTAAAATTTTATTTCTATTCAAAGAAGTTCCTATTTGCGGGATTGAGTTTGTAATTGGAGTTGTTAGTTCTGCCACCTCTGGAATATTGTTCAAAGTCTCATTGGCTTCGTTTAGTTTCTTTTTCCAATACAGAAAACCCAATGCCCCAACGCCAATAACTGCTACACCTATCAATACTTTATTTTCATTGCTCACTTTCATATTCCTTTTTTATAAATACATTGGAAATTTCTTTCTCAATAAATTGTAATCTGCTGTACTTAACTCTTCTTTCAACCACGTTTTTAAAGATAAATTCGCACCTCCTATGGTATTGTATCCCAACAAACGATTGTAGTTTCTAAGTCCAAATGTTTTGCTGATTAACCCAAATTGATTTTGAGTAACTCCCGTCAATTCTTCAATAATGGTCTGTTCATCAGTACCGTTGTAAATGTTCATAGCATTATACAAAGCGGTTGCTTTTTGTTTAGCCGAAAAAACAGGAACTAGGTTCACATCGCCTTCATCTATGTATTTTTTCTTTCCTCCCAAAAGTGTTTTCCCGTTTTTGTTAGTTTTGGTTGCGAAATAAATTCCAACTCCCAATACAAGCACGGAAATACCTACTAATACTGCTTTTCTTGTGTTTATCATTAGAAAAATCCTTTTATTAAAAATCGAAGTTTGACAATATCCGCTTCATTAAATTGGTCTTGAAGCCATTCGACCAAATTCAATTTTGTAAGTGTTGAACTCCTTCGCTCCCCAAACTCGTTGTACACTTTTATAAAACCGTTATGATTCAAGCCTGTTAAGTTGTTTTCAACCGTGGTATAATTTGCACCAACTCCTAATAAAGCGGTATAAATTGCCTCGGCTCTTGCTTTGGCTTGTGTTGTAGTTATGTTACTGGGAACGTATCTTGCATCTTCTTTTATCTGCGAAAAGCCTTTGAATATTTTATAATACGCAACTGTTAAGGCTGTAGCAATAAGAACAACTTTCAAAACTGTTAACCCTAATTTTAGCCCTTCGGGACTGGTCAATGCTTTTGTTATTACTGGATTTCCTAAACCTTTCTCCTTCATCTGCTTTCTTTTTTTAAGCAGTCAAAAAACCTTTTATCATTGGAAAATTGGTTTTTATCTGCGTGATTGCCATTGGACTTTTAGACAATTCTACCAACTTAGTTAACACATCGGTATCTAGTTTTGATAATTGACTTAAAGCACTTGCTTTAGATTTTGTCTCAAATGGATTACTTCCCGTAATCGTAATTTGAGTAGTGTTTTTTATGCCGTCCATAATTGGTGTTTTTGTAATAATTCTGCTAATTCGTTTGTAAATTGCACATTGGAATTCAAACCGTTGTTTATGCTTTCAAGCACGTTTACTGTTGAATCATCAAGGTTTTGCAAAGCTTTTGCAAAGTGTTGTTTTGCAGGAGTTGAATAATTTTCGACTGGGGAAGCTAATCCCGCAACCGGCGGAACTCCTTTTACCATTGCCATTATAGTTGGCAATTGCTGTATTGCACCAAGCAACATTTCTTGTGTTCCTTTGCTTTTATCAGTATCGTATTTGGAAGCCAAACGCTCTTCTTTGAGTTCATCAATTAGCTTTTTTTGCTCTTTATCCGATGCTTTCAAAATCTCATTTTCACTATGCAAACGTTGTGCATCGCCTTTGGCTACAAATAAATTAATCATATCAAGTGAACCTAAACCAAAAGAATTTGGAAACATATCAGTATTTACTGGGCTTTGAACTGGTTGAACCGATTGGCTTTCTTTAGAAAAATTTACGTCAAAACTCGTTCCGTCCGCTTTGTAAGTACTTCCGTTTTTACGTTTTAGAGTTAAATTCAATCTTTTGTGTCCATCTGCAAAAAGCGTTTCAAAGAACTCTTCAGCACTTCCAAAATCAGCAATAATTTCAGCATGGGTTTTGTTTCTAAATACAAAAGTATTGGTGTCTAAATTCAAAACTGAAACAGCCGAAAAACTATCGGTGTTGAGCTTATCTATAAGAGTATCTAAATTTTGCATGTGATTAATTTTTTGTAAATGATATGTAACTCTTTCTTGTTCCAACTGAATTTGGCAAACTCTCCATTTGAACCGTTATCGGTTTTATCAAAAACAATATCTAAATTTACTTTTGATGTTGTACCGTCTGGAACAACAAGGGTAAAATGTTCATTTGGGTGTATTTCAAAATCATTGATTTTTACACTCAAAAAACTATTGTTTTTTACTTGTAAAGTTGAAACGTTTTCAATTATGATTTCTCTATCGCTTGTTACTTTCAAAAAAACGAGACCCGTTTCTATTATTAAAATATCACTCATTTGTCTTGTTTTAACTTATTCTAAGAACATTCCTGATTGATTTTGTACATCAAAATCAAATGAAAATAAGTATCCTTATCAACTGGATTTTTTGTTTTTACCTTGAAAGTAAATGTTTTTGATTCCGTGTTAAAAAGCAATGGTTTGTAACTATCTTCAAATGCGCCTCCTTCTCTTCTTTTCCAATGATCAATGTGCGACGGCTTTGAAAATGCCACTCCGCTATCATCATAAATCCCATATTCTGCCAAATTATCGATGTTGCTGTGGTTCGTGTGTAGTTCAGCTCCTAGAACAAATCCCACCTCTAAAGCCGTGGTAAGTGAAGCTTCTTGCTCATTGGCTAGAATAACTAAATTGATAACTTTCTCTCTTACTGCCATAATTTTTGTTTTAAAAAAGCCGTAAACGTAATTACGCTTACGGCTTTATAATTGAACCTTTTGGGATTACATTTGTGCTTGATGCGCTCTAACCTCAATTCGAATGTTGTATTCTCTATCTGTTGGAACTGATACCCCTTTTGGATATTCGATTTCAAATTCAAACTCCATATTCGAACGAATCAATGGCGTTGTTGACAAACTTCTGAAAGAGGAAACAAAACCATCTTGACATAAATCCGTTACTGGCATATCCACCAATTGATTTCTGTCTTGGTTAATTCTCAATTCAGCTCCCAAAAATGCTTTCGGCAAAGCATTTTGACCTGCAATACTCCAAGGAGTTACCCAACTTTCATCCTTCAAATTGTCAGAATTTGTTGTTCCTACCAATACTCTGATGCTGTCAAGAATGTAATCACGACCCGCATTCAATTTGTTACCGTCAATGTTCGTAACACCTACTTCACGTCTTGTGTTTACATCCACAAGATTTACAATACCTGCATTTCCTTTAATCTTCACATTCAAGTAAAGTGTTTTGTCTGTCAATTTTAATTGACCTACTCTTGGAATTCCACCGTTTCTTTTAGCCTTAATTGTCGCTACCGCTGACGCTAATTCTGTCCTTCTACTCATTTTGATTGTTTTTTGATTGATGATTTTTAATTATTTTTTCAAAGCTTGATTAAGGCTCTGTTTTATGATTCTTCTTTGCTGTACTAATAAATCTCGTTGTACAAATCCTCTTCTGCTCCGTGAAGTCCGTCTTCTCCGTAAATATCTTCTTCCGCTCCGTGAAGACCGTCGTCGTACAATTCGTCTTCTAATGCTCCGTGTAAACCGTCTTGCATTTCAAAAACATTTCCGTTTTCGTCCATAAAAGTACCGTTCAATCCGTTTTCGTCGTACTGATAAACGTTTCCGTCTCCACCCATAAAAGTGCCGTTCAATCCATTTTCTTCAAAAGGGCAAGCTAAACCAACCGCACCTTTCATAAATTGAGTTGCTTTACCGTCTCCAGTAAGTCTTGCACTCAGACTTTTTGTGGCTATTTTTTTTATACCCGTCATAGCCTGTACCAAGGCACTACCTATTAATGCTCCTTTGAGCAAATTGTCTTTTGTGGTTACTCCTTTTACTTTAGTTACTCCAAAAGCGGATATTCCTGCAAGTGCCAAATTGATAATCGGGCTTTCTGATGCAGGCAATAAAGCGGTTAATCCATTAGATACCACACCACCAACAACACCTCCTCCAATAATTACTACTTCTTTATTCATTTTTCGTATTGATTTTAATTACTTACTATTTTTTTGTTGCCATATAAATTCCACCTACTACTACAACCGCTCCAATAGCATAAAGCATAGTATTGTCTTTTTTCGCAACGGTCTCTACCTCTTTTACAGGAGTTAATTCTCCAACGGGTTCAGTTTGGGATTCCGTATCACTATTTGAAGTGCTTTCTTTTCCAGTAGTTTCAGAAAAACCTCTTGGTTCAATTTCATTTACACCTTCAATTTTTTGTCGTGCTTGGTTTACAATGGCTCTACCTACATTTGATTTCGCAAGTCGTACTCCTTTTTTGACCATTTTAGACTTGGCTACTTTCATAACTGTTTTGCCTACTTTGGAATCCAAAACTTTCATTGCAGTTCCTCCCCCTGGAATAATTCCTGCAACCAATGGCCCGGCAAATTTGACAACCTTTAAAGTGTTTTTTAAATTCACTTTCCGAACCAGTTTTTTAAACCCCTTCTTTGGAGGTTTACCACCTATTGAAGTGGGTCTCTTTGCTTTTCCTAATCCTAAATCATCTTGCCCCTCATACGATTCTTGGTTACTTGAAACAGGTTCATCATAACCATAATCAGGTGCTTTTTCCTGTACATGTTGTGATTGTCTTGTTTGCGGTTGACTTACTCGTGGTTGATGTCTTGAATGCTTTTGCAAAAGCAAAGTTTGTGGAGCAACCGCCAGTTTAACTGCATTCTTAAAATTCAAATGTTTCTTTGGAATTAAAAGTTGTGGAGCAACCGCCATTTTTACGGCATTCTTAAAATTAATATTTCGCTTCCATTTGGGCTTTCCCAATCCGTTTTCATCTGCATTAATAATTATCATACTTCATTGTTTTAAATTTTCTTCCCAAACAAAAACAAACCGCCTATAATTCCGCCAATTGTGGCATAAATCCCTATGTTGGTTTCTTTTTTTGCAAAAGTTCTTGTGCCTTTTGCAAAAGTTCCAGTTTTTTTTGCAAAAGTTTTGCGAGTCGTTTTTGGAGCGTTTAACCCAAAATGCGGTAAATTAATTTCGGTGTCGTGTGCCATAATGTAAATGGGTTCTCTATTTGTGCTTGTTGTTCCGTCTATAATAAAATAGCCTTGGTTTATGTCGCCTGTTTCTTGGTTTATGGGTACAATTACGTAAACGTGAGTAAACAAATCAGGTCGAAAACTGGGTTGCTTTATTTGTCTTATAAAATGTCTTACACCCATATTTACAAGCAAACAACTGGCAAAAATCGAATAGGTTTTACAATCCACGCCCTCAACTCTTTGCTTGAACGCACACGCAGGACTTCTCAGCATTTGTTCCATTCCATCGGCTTTGTACTGAATGTGATGGTACAAAAACCAGTATATCTTGTCGCAGGTTTCTTTTAAAGTTTCCTTTTGCAAAAGCTTTGCAACTGCCTTTGTTTGATACTGATACTTGATAACCATATCCTTTATCATTCGAACCGTATCAAAAGTATTGCCGTTGCCTAATTTCGTTTTATCACAAGCGACTTTAGGAAACAACGGCTCGTACTCCTGTCCACCTAATAAATTTCTTTTTAACAAGCTATCAATGTCCATTTTCGTTCCGTTCTTGCTTCGAGTATTAGGCTTTCTTTTGTTTCTTGATTACAAATGTTGGAAGTATTTTTGAATGGTTTAGACCATTGCAGACGATTGACCCGCTTTGCAAAATGTATCTTTTCTTTGCAAAGGTTTTGCAAAGGGATTGTGGGGTTCTTCGAGTGAAGTAGGCGCAAAAAAAATCCCCTCAACTTTTTTTAGTTGAGGGGATTTTAAATTATTTAGGTTGCTAAATGTTAATTTTACTTTTTGATTTTATTCGCTACTTATTCCTTAATTTTGAAATTAACACAATCGTTTTTATATTTATTAATCCCTTAGAATTGTTGGATTATAGGTCAGAATATCAATTTCAGAAGTTTTATAATCAACATCATTAGTCAGTAAAACACAAGAATTTTCAATACAGGTTGATAAAATACCTTTATCTCCAAAATCGAGTGAATCTACATTTAGAAACGATTGAATATCTGCTTTTGAGAAAGCTTTACCAACAACTGTAAATGTCTGTAATATATCTGTATTAATCATTAAATAAATATCTTTTAGAGCGGTTTGTCCATCAATACTATTTCTATACTTTTTAAACGAAAGATTGCTTCTCGTGAAATTATTAGCAATCAAGTATTTGTCATATTCCAAGCGAATCGTTCTATTGACAATTTCAGAAATCACAATAAAATCAACTAACAATTCATTCTTTTGACGTATCAATTTTCCAAATGCCGAGGAATAACAATTCTCCCAGTGCTTAGTGTTACCGAAGCCTAATGGCCAAAAAATGTAAAGTAATACATTTGCATCAAAAAATATTCTTTTGTCTATAACAGCAGATATATCTTGGGTTGAAAATTTTATTGCCATAATTATTCGCCTAATATATCATTAATACTTCGTTGCATTGCTTCAGGGTCTTTATAGTATAACTTAGCCGTATCAACTACACGTTTTAAAGAATTAAGCCCATTTTGTGACATATCTTTTACACTCAAGCAATCTTTAATCTTTTCTTCTGAAAAATCTCTATATAGTTGTCCTACTGCGGTATTTAAAAAAGCCGTTGTAAGCATTTCAACATTCAAAAAAGACAATATAACTTTTTTGTTTTCTGTGATAGCTTTGTTTATTAAGGCAAAAACTTTTTCCCCATCTTCTGCTTCTATACAATAGGAATCGCCTACTACGCTAATAATGTTTATGGTGTTTGCTTCCATTTCTCTTTAAAATATATCGTTACTGTTGATCTCTTTTTTTAACAAATATGAATTGTTATCATTAGTTTTAAATTGCAAATTTACAATTGTTCCAGGGAATGAGCCTATAAAAGAATTTGTAATTTCTAACTGACTATCAAATTGATAAAAACCATCATCACTAACAATCTGCATTTTTCCTTTATTTTTGGTCACAAATTCTTTCAGAAATGCTAAACCAATTCCTCCAGTTATGCCCACTTTTGTGGTGTGTCTATCTTGAACAGCCCATTGTATTGCTTGAACGGCACTCAGATTTTTATTAAATCGTTCGTTGATTTTTCTTTTAAAACCTATTCCCGTGTCCACAATGGTAAATTCTATTTTATGCTCTCTTGGAAAAAACTGTCCACAGGTGTAAATGTTATCTGAGTTACTGTGAATTTGTGCATTGACAAATATTTCGTAAATAGCCTCTGTCATTTTTTCTTTAAGTAATACCGACATTTGAGGTAACTCCGTGCGACCTATCAACTCTTCAATGACATATTTTTTAAAGAATTTCCCATCAGTTGGTTTTAGTTTAAGAAATTTGATAGTCGTATGATGATTATCCAAAATTCTTGCTCTACCATAATATGAAAGAAAATCGTTTTTCAATAATACTCTTTCAATATCGGGACTGATATAATCAATTTTTATATCATTCAAATCATATGTAAACTTATCCAAAATACTACCCAATGTGGCACACATATTAGCGGCAAACCAATCTCTGATTTCCAAATGAATAGTATCAAACATCTTGTTTTTATGCTCTTGATAAAAACTAATAAGTTTTTGATAACTCTCAAATTTATTATTTATATATGATAGTTGCGACATTTTTAAGTTATTTTGTCATTTTAAGTCATTCTTAGCTAAAAAAAGCTATTCAAATTACATTATAGGCAAATGTAGTAGTTTTCAAGAGCAATTTTCATTGTATTATAAAAATACATATATACAATCAAAAATGTTGACTAAATTTCTCTTATAGTGTTTAAAAAATCTTCCAATTTATATGCTCCATCAACAGTCCGTCTTTCGTAAACCATAAAATAACGGTAATTGTTTCCTGCTTTACTTGCCCAAAGTCCACCAAGTCTGATTTTTTGTTCCGCATCTAAATGGTCTCCTTTTGTTTCCAATAAAATTGTCTTTCCACTTTTTGATTGAATGATAAAGTCAGGAAAATGATTTACAAAACCATTTATTTTAAAACCTTTTCTTTCAATGTTTCTCGTCCAAAAGGCAATATTACTCATGTTTCCAATTTCATTGATAACACGTTCTTCATAGCCGTTCATACTCCCTTCTTTCTCGTAAAGCGATTTTGTGATGTCCTTTGCGGTATCACCTGGCGAAATACTTCGTGGTAAAATAAATGAAGGTTTAATAGATACTTTATCTGTGTCTAAAAAGTCTTTAAATTTTTTCTCTGCATATACTTCAGACAAATCAATAATTTTTGCTTTGATTTTATCTTTATAAGTATATTCATTACTTGCTAAGTCATTGAATTGTTCATCTTTAAAATCTTCCAAAATTCGGTTTATATATTTCTCAATTTCCATGTCAGGTATAGGAAACATATTACCTATCAAATCCATTATTCTTTTAGTAAAATTCTTTACTCTGCTTTCTTTTCTCGATGGGTCAAGAATATAAGTCATTATACTTTCTTTCACTTGTCCATCTAACCTAACAAAAGTTGGGGTGTGTTCCTTTTTGGTTTCGTCTAAATCAACTTTGTAGAGTTCAGATGTAATGCTGTCAAAAGCAATATTTGTGTCTGCCTTACTTAACGCAAAACCTTTTAAAAGATCTTCTTTTTCCAACAATTGATGCTCTAATGCTCCAAATAAATCTGCTCCAGTTACTTTTAAATAGAACTGTGGTAAATTAATTTGTACTGCTTGCTCTTGGAAAATATCTTTAATGCCATATGTCTTCACAAGTTTTTGTATTTCGTTTGGTAAAATTATTGTATTATTTGTTTCCATTTCGAAAACAGTTTTTTCAAATTCTTCATTTTGCTGAATACCAGATTTTTCAATCTCATATACAGTTTTACTAGGAATTTCAGTTTCAGAAGTAATATGAATTCTTGAAGTATCGATATCAGATGTAATATCTTCCGTTTGCTCGGCTTCTGTTAGTGTAGTACCTGTTAGTATGGTTGTTGGAAAAACTGCCAACTGTTGAAATGCATCTTGCTTTTTAGCTTCTTCAATCATTGCAGGGTCAGCAATTTTATAATCTTTTTCACTAAATCCTGCTTTGTTCAAACCCTTAACAATATTATCGAGTGTTTCAAGAAATTTTGACGATGCCGTTAAAACATAACTCAAGTTAAGCAAAGGAAAATCGTGTTTCATTACATAAGGCTGGCGTAAAACTCTACCTAAAATTTGCTCAACGTCAACTGCAGAACTCTTGTCAGCCAATGAAGCTAATATATAAGCAAACGGGCAATCCCAACCTTCCTTTAATGCGTTTATGGTAATGATGTAACGAACTTCACATTCTTTACTCATTAAATCAATGCCTTTTATTTCATTGATGTTTGCGGTTTTAATCTTTATTTGTTCGGCAGGTATTTTTAACTCAATAAGTTTTTCTTTTAGTTTCTGAACATTTGATTTTTCTTCTTCTTCGTTCAAAAAGGCTTTGCCATTTTTAGGCTGTGCCTGAAACAATACAATGGGGCGAATGTATTTACCGCCTTTCTTTTCTTCCTCAATGGCTTGCAATTCCAAACGCTTTTGCAATTGCAAACTTGAATTGATTACTTCGGTTTTGTCATGATGATTATAAACGATAACAGGTAGTTTTACCATGTTTTCTTTTTTCAGTTCCAAAGCATCAATAAAACTGACAATATTGCTGTTTTTTCTCGGTGTTGCTGTAAGGTCAAGAATAAAACAAGGATTGATTTCTTTAAGCATATCCACGCTCAAATCACTTTCGGCATTATGACTTTCGTCGACAACTACCAAAGGATTTAGGTATTTAATCACTGAACCCAAAGTAATTTCTGCCTCTTTTCCTAAAAGGTTTTCAAAGGATTGCAGATTTCCATTTTCTTGAAACACCTTTCTGTCTTCCTTATTTTTAGCTCTCAAACTATCGAAGCTGAAAACCATAATGCTAAGTTGTTCCTTTACACTTGTAATATTAAATCCATTTCCTTGCAATAATGTGGCTTTGTCAAAAACTTCAACTTTATTGCCGAAATGGGAATTTATTTTTTGACGATACGGATGCGAAGGGTCTTTTAAATTCTTTATTGTTTGATCTAAAATCGTAATTGATGGAACTAACCAAACAACTGCCTTTGTCCTGTCATAATCGAAAGCATTAAATATTGTATTGATAGCATTACAGGCAATAAAGGTTTTACCCCCTGCTGTCGGCACTTTTACACAAATATGTGGCACTCTTGGTACATTGTTTTTGTATGGTTCAATGGCTGTTCCCGAATAAGGAAAAAGAGGCGTTCTTGGATGCTTTGCCCAAAAATCATAAAAGGCATCCTTTGTGTCTTTGGTTTCCTGTAGGTGTTCCAAAAACAATGAAAGGTCGTTGATTACTTGTTGTTGATATGGTTTTAATTCCACTTTATAGTCTTGTTATGTAGTTTCTAATTCTTTTAATCCCTCTAGGTATTCTGATGGTTTTTGAGGTTTGGGTACTTCTGGATTCCAAGGCATTATTCTTGTTTGCGGGTATGAAATATATAAAGCTCTTTTTGCTCTCGTAACTGCTACATAGAATATATTTTTTTCCTCAATCAATGCATTTCCGCCAGTTTGTTTACTCTTATAATACGGCAAAGAACCATCATCTAAACCAATAACAAATACAATTTTAAATTCTAATCCTTTTGATAAATGTATCGTACTAAGAGTAATGCCATTCTCTTCTTCTTTGGGTATAATTGTACCTAGAGATAATTGCGTTTTGAAATGCGATAATGATTTTAAATCTGCTTTAGTGTTTCGAGCATACAACTTCCAATATTTTTCATATTCTGCAATATCTGACTTTATTAATTCTCCCTCTTTTTCTTTAATATTATCTTCACCATTACTGTTATTTGGTTCACTTACTTCGTCTTTTAAAATAGTAAGTGCCGATTGAAAATTAAATCTTTCGGAATCATTTATTATTTTCCAAGATTTTAATATTTTTTGATATTCGAGTAAATTAGAGTCATACAACTGCTTACTTACTGTTATTAGCTTCTCAAATCCTGAACTATACTCCACCGTCTCATTTAGTTCGATGTCATATACTTTTAAAATAGCTTCAAAGTCTAACTTGTCTAATGGGTTTATCAATACCCTTAATCCCAAATCGAAAACATTCATCAATTGACTGTCGAAACTTATTGTTTCGCTTCCCTTTTTAAAGTGACAAAGTATTTTTTGTGAATCTAACTCTTCCTTAACATATTTGAATAAATATTTACTTCTAGCTAAAATAACAATATCAGACATTGAAATATCTTCTGAAATTATTTCCTCTGAATATGATTTACTTTCTAAATACTTCTTTATTTCTAAAACTATTTTAAAGGCTTCTTCTTTTTCTGTCTTGCAATTATCTAAGAGCATAAATTTCCCTTCAATGCTTGTCTCGTACCCAGTCATAGAACCTTTGATTACATGATTTGCAACCTCAATTATTTTCTTTGCAGACCGATAATTAGTAACTAATTCTTTTTTTTCTGCGTTGAAATCTAAAATAAATTTCTCTTGCATATACTTTATATCCGAACCATTAAAATTATAGAGCGACTGCTTTGTGTCACCAACCATCATTACATTTTTATGCTCTCCATTACACAACAATTTCAATAATTCGTACTGAGAAAAATTCAAATCTTGTGCTTCGTCTATAAAAATATATTTGAATTGTTTTCTATATAATTTTGCAATCTCTGGTCGTTCCGAAAAAATTTGGTATGCTTTTAAAATTACATCATCAAAATCCATTGCTTTTTGAGACTCCAACAAATCATTGTATTCATTATACATTTTTTGTATTTTGATATTTTCTTTATCATTGTCTAAAGAATCAAATTTTTCAATTCCTTTAAGATTTTTCTTTTTTAGACTGATGTACGACAATGCGTTGTTTATAAACTGCATTTGTCCTTTTTTATCTTTCTCTACATAATGTTTTTTTAAATCCCAGTTTTCAGGTTTTTCAAACACTTGAATTAGTAAAGAAATACGGTCGTCATTTTTTTCGAAAATAAAAGGTTGCTCTCCCAATCCTATGGCATAACCATGTTTTTGAATTATATCTAAACAAAAACTATGAAATGTGCCTATAAATGCACGACGGTCGATTTCTTCAACATCTGCCAATCTTTCTTCCATTTCATTAGCCGCTTTATTGGTAAATGTTAGTGCTAAGATGTGAAATTTCGAATTAACTTCTTGCAAAAGCCGACGGATTCTTTTGGTAAGAACGCTCGTTTTTCCGCTTCCAGCACTTGCCATAACTAGCAATGCTTCGCCTTGGTACTCTATAATTTCGTCCTGAATGTTCATGGTATTACGATATTTAAGTCTTGTGCCATCCTTTCAATCAGTTCATTTATCTTAGGAGGCAAAATTGCTTTTCCTGTTTCATCTTTTTTATCACATATTGCAGTTGAAATTTCTACTGAATATTTTGTTTTATTTTCGTGCATACAATCCAATAACGCTCTTCTTACTCCTCCATCTTCATCGGATTTGTAGTTTCTTGTTAATACATTGCCATCTGCGTCTTTATCTTTTGTTGGATTGTTGTTGTAGGATTCTATGTATTCCTGAATATAAATTTCATTACTCTCAACTTTACTAATAGCACCTGATATAACAGTTTCAAAACCTTTTTCTAATAAATATTCTTCAAAATCAAAAGTATCGAGAGTGAATAAATTTGCATATTCATTTTCGTCAAAAACTTCCGCAATCTGATCTTTCACTTCTTTTTCAGTATTTTGGTCGCCATCACTCAAAATATACCATCTAATATTCAGAAATTTAGCAAAATTCAAAAAAGGCTTGTAATTCTTTTTACCTCGAACACCAACAAAATTAAAACCTAATTCAAAAGGATATTTTCCCAATTTTTCTTTGACGAATATTGGTAGTGCCTGCTCTTCTGTTTCTCCTTCACATAGTATTAATGTTTTCGAAAAAAGCAACTCTCCTCTTGTGTTCAATATATTTCGTTCTATTTTTCTTTGCTCATCTGAATTGAGTTTCTGACCTTTTATTCTTTTTAGTTCTTTAAGTCTTTCTTGTATTGCTTTTTTCTCTTCAGAAGTTTTGCTTTTATCTCTTAAATCCTCTTCGAAAGATTTTATCAACTCTACTTCATCTTCAATAAACATCAACTGCCCAACTTTCAATCCTTTTTCATCCTTATAAAAATGTCGCAAATTCATTAAATTACATTGTGCAGCAACAAATGGAGAATGCGTACTTATTACTTTTTGCCCAAATATATTTTGCAATTGGCTGCACAATTGTCTCTGTGCGTTTGGATGTAAATGTGCCTCGGGTTCTTCTATTGCTAATATTGGAAAATATAGATTATTTATACTTTCTAACCAAGAAATATATGCACTAAGTGTTAGCAAAGATGCCCAACTTCTTGTTCCCATTCCGTGATATTCAAGAGGGAAACTCTCGAAATTTGTATCCTTAAAGTTGATATTCATATTCCTACCAATATTTTTCAATTTCTTGTCCATTGGCATTATTTCAACCCCATTCCCTGCCGAATTAACAGTATTATTAAGTTCCTGCAATTTCTCTTTTAAAAATTTAAGAGGCTTACTACCGTTAATAATCCGCTCATTCAAATCATGTATCTCTTCTTCTATTTTGGTGACAACATCATGGACTATGTCGGGCTTGTTTGTTAGTTTTCCTAAAAATGAAGTTCTGTCATTCAAATCTAAATGTATATCTCTTTGTGCATCAATGAATATTGATGAAATTGATTTAGGTTTTGCGAATTTATCTTCTTGACTTTTCTCTTGCCAAGTGGCAAAAGGCAACCATTGTTTTAATAATTTTATTTCGGCTTTGTATGATTGTGTGAGAATATCAAATTTATAACGAGTGCGGAATGCAACGAATTGATTCCCGTCAGTATCAAATTTGATGTAATCGCCACTTAAATCTTCGCTTTCCGCCCACTTATCCTCAAACTCTTGAATTCGTTTTCCATCTGCATCAACCGAAATGATACGAACGTCTGTTATTATTTCGAGCGTGTCAGGGTCTATTATCCCATCATAATAAATATCATCTCTCGAAATTCCTTTGCGGTCTGTTCCCAAAGCAAGGTGTAAAGCTCTTAAAAATGATGTCTTCCCCGAATTATTTGCTCCAACAAGCATTGTAAGAATTGATAAATTTACTTCTAAATTTTTTATCCCTCTAAAATTGGCAATTCTTACACAATCTATTAATATCCCCATCGTTTAATGATTTTCATTAACTTCTACCTCTCATTCTATTTCTTACTGAACTTGTAAAACTTCTTTACAAGTTGCATTCTATTTGCTTCTAAAACCTCGTTATATCTCTTGGAATTTTCTTGAAGATAATATTATGCTTGATTATGAACTCTTTTGTGAGCAAACAATTGTCAGCATAAATCACATATTGTTCTGCTTTGGTTTTCATAGTAGCCAAAAAAGCATGGTCTAAGGTCGTAACTTCGTCCTGCTCATAATTAAAGTAATAGGAGGTATCATTGTGTTTACCTAGATAATGTTTGTTGTCCAAATGCTCTACTTCTTCAAGTGGCTTTTGGGTTTCGGTGTAGTAAACATATTGGCGTATTTTCTCAATGCCAACAATTTCATTCAAAGTGCCATTTTCTAAAAACATCGATTCTCCCAATTCGTAAAAATCAAAACTCCCGCCTTTACCTTCGGTTGAGCCGTAACCTTGGATAACTCTTTTTACTCTTTCGGCTGTAATAGTTTCCGAATAATCTTCCATTTCGATGCAGATGAACTTTCTATTTCCTTTATCTAGTTTATTACTATTCAGAACGGCATGAGCCGTTGTCCCACTTCCTGCGAAACTGTCAAGAACAATAGAATTTTTATCTGTTGCTTGATGTAAGCAATATTGAATAAAATCAACTGACTTTGGTGTTTGAAAAGATTTCTGTTCAAAGATTTTTTTTAATTGAAGCGTTCCAGCTTCACTTGAAAATTCAGAACCAAGCCAAAATGATTTTGGCTTTATAGTTTTGTTTGCACCATCTTTACTTAAATAATCCTTTTGAAAAACATCAAATTCATTTCTCGTTTTCACTATTCTGACTTCAACTTCGTCAAGTCTATTACTTAAAGTTTCCTTTCCCCAACGCCAATTGCCATTTTCGCCACTTGATAATTTAGGAATAATTTCAATCCAATCTTCTTGTTTTTCAACGGATACGTTGTTATTTTCTTTATTGTAATAAATTGGATAAAACAAATTTGGACGGTCTATTTCTCGTGAATTACTCCCCCGTTTTCTTAATCCAAGCAATCTATAATGACCATTGTTATCCTTTTCTTTATATTCATTTTGATATTCTTCAGGAATAGGAACGCCGTTTGTTACAAATTTTCCTTTCTGAAAAATCATTAAACTCTCGTGAGCAGTTGCAATGAATTTATCATCACTTCTTCCTTTCAAGTTATTTACAACCGCAACATTTGCGATAAAATTACTTGATCCAAATATTTCATCACAAATTAATTTAAGGCTTGCTTCTTCATTCTTGTCAATAGAAATAAAAATCGCTCCATCATCTGCCAATAGTTTATGCAGTAATTTCAAACGGGGATACATCATGCAAAGCCATTTATCATGCCTTGTAAGGTCTTCAGCTTCTTTGCCTACAACTTGCCCGAGCCATTTCTTTATTTTTGGGTCGTTTACATTGTCATTGTAAACCCAACTTTCGTTACCTGTATTATAGGGTGGGTCTATGTAAATACATTTTATTATTCCTTCGTATTCAGGTAAAAGAGATTTTAATGCTTCAAGATTATCCCCATGAATAATTTTATTTCCGCTTTTTGTTTCTTCCTCAGATTGATTTCCATTATTAAAACCGTAGGAATGTTCCAAAACCTTAAAAGGAACATCCATGTGATGATTGATAACTTTTTCTTTTCCTATCCAGTGTAGTGTTGGCATATTTTATTTTCTCAAATTCATTATTGCAATTCGCAAAGTTAGTTTTTAAATAAGTTGTGGGCTTCTATAAAGTAGTTGACAATATCAAACGTTCTATTATGGGGTAATACTAAAATCCCTTATTATAGAGATATGTATGATGCTTTTATTCAAGTTGCAACTTTTTGAAGAATATTTTGTTAAGCAACGTTGCACCATTCATCATTTTTTTTAAACTTATTACTAGATTTCACTTCAAATGTAATTAAACATTTCAACAAATACAGAAACCTAACTATCAAAAGTTATTTTGAGCAAAAATCAATTTTAAGACGACTTCTTATCAGAAACGAATATTTGTCCTTTCCACCATCTAAAACTTTATTAAAAAGCTTTAATTTAAGTTCTTCATCATTTACAAAGTTCGAAAGCTTATTTGCAGAGGTTAATTTGGTGTTTTTTACTGGATTTTCTTTCGGATTTTCAAGAATACGTATAATAAAATTTCTGTTTATTAATGCATTTGTTGGGTTGTTCGATTTGATTGCATATTTACGTGACATCCTTATATCTTTTTTTAAATAGTTTTTTGCTTGACAATAATTCCCGATAATCATTCAACTTGATTTTCAATTCGTCAGATAGAATGTAACCGTCTGGAGTTCCATTTTTTTCTATAAACATAATTACTTCCTGTGTCGAAATATTCTTCGCATTCATTCGCATTCCTGCGGGAATTGATTTTCTAGTTTCTTTGAGTATTTCGTTTATTTCTTTTCTTATATACAATTCGGGAACTTGACTCAAATACAATGCTTGCAGTTCTTTTTTATCTCTAATGTAGTGTAGTGTTTTTAGCATTCTCCTTTGGTTTAAATCAAATTGGTTAATTGTTGGTCAATGTTATTTCTTGTTTTCAAGAGAACGTATTTTTGATAATCGGTTAAAAACGATACTTCTTGAATGCACAATAAAAAAAGTGCCGATGCCTCGGAAATAGTAAATCGCATCGATACAGCGTTTTTGAAGTTTCGCTCTATTTTATTTCTCAGTTTAAAAGCCAAACGCATTAAAATATCAATTAAAATGAAGCCAATATAAAACTCCGCATTTTCCTTATTCATACTTTTTAACGCTTCGATTTTGTCGTTTACAAAATAGATTATCTGCTCCCTTAAAACTTCAATTTCATCTACTTTAATATTTTTCAATTGAATAGACTTCATAACTTTTTTACCACAATTAAATTCCCATTTTCGTAAAACTGAATAACGTTTGTAATTTTCGATAGTGCGTGTTTTTCAAACCGTCGCAACATACTTGCAATTACAGATTGAGTGTTGCGTTTGTTTTGATTTATTGGCGACCACCAAACAGCATTACTTTGTTTGCTTTTGGTAAGGATTACCATTTTAATTTTCGAGGATTCAGGAACAAATACTGGCATAGTTATAAATGGATTAGGTTAAAATTCACTAAAATCATATTGTGCAAAATCGGTATCGATGTTTATTACTTTCTCATTCATTTTTAAGGACTTTTTTTCAATCATTTGGGGTAATTTCTCCAAATATTCTACTGGCAAATTCTTTTCGACATAATCAAACAATTGTGGCATAGTAATTTTGTTTTTAAAGAAACGATTTACTTCATTCTCGCATTTTTCAGCATAATTAATCGCTACTTTTCTACGAACTGCATTGGCTTCCTGCTTCTTTTTCAAAGCTTCGTATTTTATCTTTCCTTGTAAATACTCTCCCCATTTGATTTTTGTATATTCAAAACCGACTTCTTTTGAAGTTTTTCGGGTCATATCAAAATAATCATAAGGAAATAATGGCGGAAATTCATTTTTTACAAACCATTTTCTCGCCCATTCCGCTCTCCAACGCATTTGTTGCACGTCTTCGACAATTGATGCTTTATTAAATGCTTCGCCTGTAAAAGCAATCCACTTGTTTTGCATATAAAGTGCAATGGCTTTCTTCCAAGAACCTACAAATGGCGTAGTATTTTTGTAAATTTTTGAAATACTCTTAAAGAAATCTTGTATCACAAGTTCTCGAAAATCCTCTTTTAGCATTGTTCCCGAATAGGCTTCTTTGAACAAGTAGCGAATATCTATCGGTTTGTAGTTGTTGTATTCCTTGTTGGCGAGATTTACAGCTAGTTCCTGCGGGTGTATAATTAAGTTTTGCAGTTTTTCGGACAAAGTTTCTAAAACTTTAACATTTTCCGCCCCCGCCCCCTCGGTTGGATTTTGCTCCTTGCTGGCTGGTGTTCCTGTAAAAAACAAATAAGAAGGCGTGACCAAAGGGAACTCCTTATTAAAAAGAGGAATGTTTTTCACATTCTCTTTCTTTTGACATTCATTTAAAGATGTTCTAGTACTCTCATTGTTATCAGGTAATACTTTCTCGCTTTCAGAGATAAACCGTTGATTTTCAGCCATTGTTAATTTTGAGGTTTTGAGGTCTAAAACCGTCAAAATTTCAGCATTTATATGTACTTCTACGGGTCTATTTTGCCCTTTGAAAACATAATCAACAAATACTCCACATTCTTGCAATCGTTGCCTGTGGTTACGCACCGTCTTTGTACAAAGGTTTAAACTGTTTATTCCGTTACGTTTTAATTCGGTTACTAAAAATGAATTGATTTTAAACTCTTCAATAGGTCTGATAGCCGTAACGCCCAACTTCATATACTGCTCATTGCGTTTCATTAGTTGCGAATTGTACAGGTGTAGCAAGTTTTGAAAAACCAATTCCGTTGCATATTTCACCGTATGTGTTTTTTTCTTGTACATAATCATTCCGTAATCTTTACAAAAAGTATCCACGTTTTCGTTATATTCTCTAGCTTTTAAGGATTGTTTATTCTTCACAAAAAGCACAGAGAATTCCTTTTGCATTTCGTTCAATTCATTTTGACGTATAAAACATCTAACATTCGCATTATGTTTGTCAATCAAACCGTTCTCAGCATTCGTCTTGAAGTTATAACCCGCAATGTACTTTCGGTAATTGTCCATTGTAACAGAAAAGGCTTCCATCGTTATAGCAGGATAAACCGCCATAATGCGATTGTCCAATTGCAAAGAAGTTGCAACAGTTGTCGCAATGCTTTCTAGGGTTTTCTTTTTCTCGACAGTACTCCCAAAGCCAAAAAGATTGGAAGCCAACGAAAAAACTTTACTATCTAACTTCTGTTTATTCATCATACATACGTCGTTATAACCTTTCAGCATCGGGCGGAATACACCCGAATGCGTCTAGGAATTTTCAGCATTTGCTGGAGGTATTTTTATGCTTTTCTCTTTTTACTAAATTGTGTTGCAATAAGCATTTCAGTTACACTCTCTAATGTCCAGTTTTCTAAAGCGTTCGATTTTTTTACTTTTTTGGGAGCGGGTTTTCCAAATTCTTTATCAATACACAAGGCAAGTTCTTTCAGTTCCTCTTGGGAAAGAAAGATTTTGGCGTTGTTGAATATTGATAAAACTTTTGGATTCATTAAACTTAAACTTTAGATAATTTTTTACGCTTTTTTTGCATTATTTTTTTTGCTTTTATGGTTTTATTGACCAATTGCATAATGGCTATTTCTACCTTTTCATTTTCACGCATACCGTTTACAAAAATTCGGATGCTGTGTGTTGTGTAATCTTTGCCAATGGCATTTTTAATTTTCAATTTCTGTAGATGCTGTGATACTTTTGCAGAATATTGCTTTCCTAATGTTTCAATCAAAAGAACTCTTTCTTTGTCTGTAATCATATTTCCAATTGTATTTGGTAACTATACTCTTTTTGTAATTCTTTCAAATCCATATTCTCCATTTCAAAATCCCAAGGCAGATAAATCGTTTTAAGATTCGCATTGTATTTCACTCCTGCTTTTATCAACTTTTGATGCAATCTGTATCGTCGATTCGTTTTTGCCGTTCGTCTCATAGGTTTTAATTAACATTCGGTTTGAAATTCAATCAATTGCAACATTTTTCTATAAATAGCAGAATTTTGCAATATTTTTTATTACTTTCGTGGCTACACTTTTGCTACATTAGTGTTACAGAATTGCTATATTGATTATTGCAAATATATACAACATTTGCAATATTTTGCAATTTATAATGCGAAATATCGCAAATTTTTAACAATATTCGAATATGCAATTGATTATCAAAGAAATAAGAGAGAAAAAAAAATTAACTCAAGATGAAGTTGTTGAGCTGTCAGGCATAAAAAAACGTACTTACGTAGATTACGAAAATGGAAAATCTGACATTCCACTATCTAAATTGCAAAATATCGCAACAGCACTAAAAGTAAATTTATTTGAGTTGTTTGATGGTTACGAAAACACATCTAACGAAAAAGCACAAACTACCGATTTTTTACAATTGCAATTCGAAAACGAAGCTTTGCGAAAAGAAAACACAGAATTAAAAAAAGACAAAGACTTTTTACAATCCCTACTACAACGAAATGACAACGATAAAAGTCAAACTGCATAGTAATATGCAGGTTGTTTGGAGAAAGGAAATAGAAGAAGTTGAGTAACAGAATCTATCCGATAAAAACACAAAAAGAAGAACACAAATAATTAAAAATAACTTAACAACAAGAATACTAAAGCGCATACGATTTACATTATTTCGCACAAAAATAGCTTTGCAAAGCACCGTAAACATTAGGGGTTTAAAATATGGTTCAAATTCATAACCCTGAGGTCCCGAGTTCAAATCTCGGTCTCGCTACAGACTTAAAGTCAAGTAAATCACGGATTAGTGTCAACTAATCCGTTTTTTTATGTCTAAACTTTTAGTAACTTAACACAACATACACGATTACGTACATGATTTACCTATGAAATCTAACTAGTCATGACTTTATATGTACATAGACAATGTAGATTTAAAAGTTTGGTATAAGCTATCCGAAACACAGCAAGAAGATGCACTATCTAAAGAATGGTATGTTTATTATTTTTTTTAAACCCTAAAAAAGGAAAGCTGACTCGTCATTCTAATATCATTTCGAAGTAGTTTTCTGTTTTGCAAATTTTAACTACAACGAGTTTTTAGGAATAGTTTTATCTCTTATGCTGCGAAAATAGTTTTGATTTTCGCTCTTCTAAGAATAGATAAGTATTATTTCAACGGCGCTAATGGTTTTCGTTGTTAGTTTGAATGTTTATTTAAATTCAATGATTATTCAAAAAATAAATCTAAACCCTAGTGCGAACAATAGGTCTTAGACGCTGGTGATAGTATCACATTCGAACTAACCATAAAGTTATTTCTGTTGGATCAAGTACAAGGAAACTTACTATTTTAATTAAGAAATAAACAATGAATTATGAGTTTAGTTCTAATTTAATTACAATTAAAATAGCACTTGCCAGAATGTTTTTTAAAACAAAAAAAGCCCAACATTACTGCTGGGCTTTCATTTGATATGAAATCGTCTACCAAATTTTAACACGTTTATCAGTTGCTAAATAAAGTGAATCTGTTGGTTTAATTTTAAATGCTTCATAAAATTCTGGAACGTTGCGTACTACAGCATTAATTCTGAATTTAGCCGGCGAATGTGGATCGGAAGCAATTTGATTTCGTATTGCTTTTTCACGGCTCTTGTCTAGCCATACTTGTCCCCAACCTAAAAACACTCTCTGGATTCCAGTGTAACCATCCATTACTGGTGCTTCTTTGCCGTTAAGGCTTAATTTGTAGGCTTTAATTGCAATACTCAATCCTCCCAAATCTCCAATGTTTTCGCCAAGGGTAAACTCTCCGTTAAGATTTAAATCTGGAAATACTTTGAAAGCGCTGTATTGATCTACTAAAGATTTTGTTTTGGCTTTAAAAGATGTTAAATCTTGTGGTGTCCACCAGTTTCTCATAACACCTTCACCATCAAAAGTACTTCCTTGATCGTCGAAACCATGACCAATTTCATGACCAATTACCGCTCCAATTCCGCCATAATTTACTGCATCTTCTGCTTTTAAATTAAAGAAAGGTGGTTGTAAAATAGCCGCTGGAAATACAATTTCGTTTAAGGTAGGATTGTAATAGGCGTTTACCGTTTGAGGTGTCATTCCCCACTCTGTTCTATCAACAGGTTTTCCTAACTTGTTTAGCATTCTGTTGTATTCAAATTCTCTAGCTCTTTCGGTATTTCCAAACAAGTCATTTTTGGCCACTTTTAAAGCTGAATAATCTCTCCATTTGTCTGGATAACCAATTTTAATCATGAATTTATCTACTTTGGCAAGTGCTTCTTTCTTGGTGTTTGCGCTCATCCAATCTAGCTTCTTGATACTTTCAGCATAGGCTTTCAATAGATTTTTCACCATTCCGGTCATGCGTTCTTTCGCTTCTGGCGAGAAATGCTTTTTTACATATACTTTACCCACAATCTCTCCCAAGCCACCGTTTACAGAATTTACGCCTCTTTTCCAATCTTCTTCCTGAGCTTCTGTACCGTAAAGTGTTTTTCCATAAAAGTCAAAATTTTGTTTGTCTAAAGCCGTTGTTAAATAATTAGCAGTATTGTTTATCAAACTCCATTTTAGGTAGGTTTTCCAAGTATCTATTGGCGTGTTTTTGATAATATTATTTAAGCTTTTGGTATATTCGACCTGAGAAATTACGATTGTTTTTTCTTTTTCAATACCTGCATTTTTAAGCATTGCATTCCAATCGAAATCAGCCATTAACTTTTTTAAATCGGCTACATTGTATTTGTTATAGAGTTTTGCCGTGTTTCTAGTTTCCTCTTTTTTCATGTGGTTGGTTGCCAATACGGTTTCCAAAGCCATAATTTTAGTAGCACTTTCAGCTGCATTTGGAAGTCCAATTAACTGCAACATTTTTTCTATATGTGCTACATATTTAGTACGCGTTTCTACCATTTTGGCATCGGCTTGCAAATAGTATTCTCTTTCAGGAAGACCTAATCCGCCTTGCCAAGTCATTAAAGTGTACTGTTTTGGGTTTTTAAAATCTTCGGTAACGACAACAGAAAAAGGCATTGAAACACCTGTTCTGTTTGATTTTCCAAAATAAGCTGCCAAATCTGAATAATTTGCAATAGCATCAATATTTTTCAATTCTGGTTGGATTGGCGCAATTCCTTTGGCATCGCGGTCTTTTCTGTTCATGAAAGAACTGTAGTAATCGCCAATTTTCTGTTCGTCTGAGCCTTCGGTAAAAGTACCTTTTGATGCTTCTTCGATAATCGCTTTTACATCCTTTTGAGATTGATCATACAAGACATCAAAAGCACCGTAGGAAGTTTTATCAGCTGGAATTTTATTGTTTTTAACCCACGTTCCGTTTACATAGGCATCAAAGTTGTCACCAGGATTTACAAGCGTATCCATGTTTTTTTTGGTGACTCCTGAAATTAATTCTTCTTTTTTATTGCACGAAGCCATAAGAACGACTGCAGCAACAAAAGAAATTTTTAGGTTTTTCATTGTTTAAGGTTTATTAATTGATTTTTTATATTTTCTTAACTTTCTGAGTGATTAGTTCCTTTTTTAGTAATTTGTTACACTAATAAAATACCAATTGTCTTTTTATAGCATTTAATGAGAGATTATATTTATTTGAAATTAAGTTCTTAACTAAGGTATTAAAAATTTTAACCATTTGAATCTTTTGCTACTGTAAAGAAAAAAATTACCTGATACAATACCGTATATTATAAAAGCAAAATTTTATTTCGGTTATTAGTAACCACCTTTACTCCATAAGGAAAAGTAAATTCTTCTATGGGTTGATTTTCTATTAATTAGTTGCCAGTTTTACGTTTAATTCGGAATTAAATCCTTGTACAGAAATTACTAATTAAATTATTTCGACTGGATTGAGCATTAAAGTTATTTCTTTATAAATGACTCTTCAGCTTGATTTGATAATTCTTAAGTATAAAAAAAATTAACGTAATCAGTATTAATAATTGACTAACGCAACTTTAAAATTAGATAATCGAAATTGGATTCTAAGAGTTAATAATTAATTAGCGTAAAAACTACCAGCGAATTCGTTTCTGAAGTATTTTTGTAAATTAAAATACAAAGTGGGGATATTAAAAAATACTAGTATCAGAAATAATTACTAGAATACTAATGCTAATTTGGAATGCTCAGATTTATTAAGTTCAAATTAAATGTGTTCCACTTTCCAGATCATTGCTCATCTTCATAAATTAAACTCCATGGATTCAGATACTTTTATTTTTTGCCTTGAAGCAGTCGCTGATATTGAAACTGAAACAGCTAGCGAAGTTGTCAAAAATTTAGAACAATTAGCTTTTAAGCAAGGAATCGCGAGCATTTATAAAACATGCGATACTATTGAGAGCTTGGAAGAAAGTTTAAATACACTACTTTACGATGATCATAATTTCAAAAATTATGAAATAATCTACTTTGTCATGCAAGGCGAAGGAAATACTATTTGCCTCAATGAATATTATTATACTTTAGAAGAAATAGCAGAAATTTTTGAAGGGAAAATGAAAGGGAAAATTTTACATTTTGCAAATTCAAAGGTTTTAGACTTAGGCAATGATGAAGCACAATATTTCTTAGATGTTACAGGAGCGAGAGCTATTTCAGGTTATGGCACATCCTCTAGCACATTAACTAGTAGTGTACTTGATACTCTTTTTTTTAGTTTATTTGAAGAACAAGATGATCCTGTAGCAATAGTTAATGAATTATTTGAAAAGCAATATGCACGCTGCAAACTGCTTGATTTTAGATTATATTACTAAATTTATCCTGTTAAATCTACTCGCCCAATATAATCCTATTTCGTAGTAGCTGGTAAAATATACTGCTTATTACTGCCGAAATAGATGGTGTTATAGTACTTGTTTTATATCAAAAAGTGTTATGGTTTTAAAAACAAAAATATTTTGAGACAATTAAACTTCATCTAAGTAAGGCACTATTTTAATTATATTTGAAAGTAAAAAATTGAATACGATCATTAATTAACACTATTAAAAAAAATGAAAATGAAAAAAATAGTAACTGTATTGGCCTTTGCATTTGTAACAATAGTCGGAAGTGCTCAAGAAAACAAGACAAATCCACAGGAAAGAATTAAAAAGGAATCCTGTTGTTCTAAAAAAGATTCCAAATCTAGAGCGATGAGTGCTGAAATGTTAGAAAAGTGTCAAGTGAAATGCAAAGCTGAAGGAAAAAAGTGCGATGCTGCAATGACAAAGGCATCTGGCAAAAAATGTTAATTATCAAATATTCTAATTATATCCAAAAAAAAAACACCGCTAAAATCTGCGGTGTTTTTCGATATTTAACGATATGTAATTGAAATATGCTTTGCCTAATTAAATTACACCAAACTCTGCTGGGAGCTACTTAGCGCGAACGCTCCATTCAAAATCCATTTCTGATACTTGAACCCCTTTTTCATCAGTACCAATAGACTTCATCCAGAAGGTTTGCCCTTCACCGGTGGCTATAGTTTCCTGAATAGCTTGTTCGATTAAATGCCCATCATTACAAGTAAAAGTAATTCTTCCGGTTGCTTTTTTTGTAAAATTCCCTTTGTTGTTAGCAACAAGCATCGATATTTTTCTACCACTTTTTTGAATCTGAAACATTACTAAAGCACCTGTAGCTAGTTCTGCCGCCATTGCTTGAACAGCAAAATACATAGAATTGAATGGGTTTTGATTGATCCATCGGTGTTTTACAGATACCACACATTGTTTTTCATCAATAGTGGCGACACGCACACCACAGATAAACGCTGACGGCAATTTAAAGAAGAGAAATTTATTGAGTTTTGATGCTGTTAGTTTCATAGGTAGTAAATATAAGTTTTTAATAAAAATAAGGTGACGCCATTCTTACCTGCTTTTTGAGAGTTTAAATCTTGGCATACTCTATAATCACTAGGATTTTTGCTAATATACAAAAAAATACTATGCACGCCTAATACTTTATTTTGTTAATTTTTTGTTAATATTAGGTACTATGCGAAACAAGATACTGTCTTTTAGATATATATTTGCATAAGAAATTACTAGGTACAAATAAATAAGCCCTTGTAAAATTTCAATTATCAATCAATCACTAATTAAAAAAATTAAAATGGAAACCACAATTGAAAAAAATACCGCAACATTTACGCACTTGAGTGCATTGACTCAATATTTTATTCCTTTTGGAAATTATATTTTTCCAATACTATTTTGGAGTTCAAAAAAAGAAAGCTCTGAATTTGTGGATCACCACGGAAAGCAAGTTCTAAATTTTCAGTTGAGTTTATTATTGTATTCTTTAGTGCTTGTTTTAATTGCTGTTCCTACATTTTTAATCACACTTTTTAATAATGTTCCTTTTGAGGCGGTGGTTAATGATCACGATTTTGTTTTTAGAAATTTTAATATAGATGGAAACATCGGAATGGTAACAGTAGGGATAATAGCTGTTGTACTATTTGGTCTTTTGAAAGTCGCTGAATTCTTTTTAATCATATATGCCTCTATCAAAACATCAAACGGTGAAAAATATAACTATCCGATAACGATTCCATTTATCAAATAAACGCTCTCATCAAGCGAATTCCCTAGCCCCGATTGCAATGGAAATCCTTTTTTATTTTTTTTTAAAATAAAAAAGATTGTAATGAAAAGCGGGATTAAGCTCCCAAAAAAATAAGTTATTCAAAACTGCTTTGCACGTTGCAAAGAAAAATCAATCATCAATCAAAAAATGAACTATTTAATCCAAACAAAATCAAAAAAAAGAAATTATGAACATTGAAAACACAAAAGCCCAGATGCGTAAAGGGGTTCTCGAGTTTTGCATCTTATCTGTATTAAAAGAAAAAGATGCATACACATCGGAAATATTAGACACATTAAAAAACGCAAAGTTATTAGTAGTTGAGGGAACCATTTATCCTTTACTAACCCGATTGAAAAATGATGGATTGCTCAACTACCGTTGGGAAGAATCCACATCCGGACCGCCAAGAAAGTATTACGGTCTAACCGAAATAGGACAAACATTTTTAAAAGAACTTAGTGGCACTTGGACTGAATTATCTGATGCCGTAAACCTTATAACCAACCAAAAACAATAGTCATGAACAAAACTGTAAATATAAATCTAGGCGGAATGATTTTTCATATTGATGAAGATGCATACCAAAAATTAACACGATATTTTGATGCCATAAAACGTTCTTTATCGAACTCATCAGGACATGATGAAATTATAAAAGATATTGAAATGCGTGTTTCGGAATTACTGAATGAGAAACTGGTAAACGACAAACAAGTCGTAGGTTTAAGAGATGTAGATGCGGTTATTGCCGTTATGGGACAACCGGAGGACTACATTATAGAGGATGAATTAAAAGGAGCTACATCCTATAACTCTACTGCAAACACTAGAACAAAAAAATTATACCGCGATAAAGAAAAAGGAATGATTGGCGGTGTAGCTTCAGGTTTAGGTCATTATTTTGGAATAGACGCTGTTTGGATCAGAATTGCATTGATACTTTTAGTTTTTGCTGGATTTGGAACTGGAATTTTAGCTTATATCATCCTTTGGATTGTAGCACCCGAAGCTATAACCACATCTGAAAAACTAGAAATGACGGGAGAACCAGTTACTATTTCTAATATTGAAAAAAAAGTAAGAGAAGAATTTGAAAATGTTTCAGATAAATTGAAAAATGTTGATTACGATAAATACGGGAATCAAATAAAAACAGGTGCGGGAAGATTGGGAAATTCCTTTGGTGATTTTGTCATGACCGTTTTCAAAGTTTTTGCAAAATTTTTAGGAGTAATTTTGATCATTACTGGCATAACAGTATTATTTTTTCTACTGGTGGGTATTTTTACACTAGGATCTGGATTATTTATTGATTTTCCTTGGCAGGGCTTTATAGAATCAGGTAATTTTACAGATTATCCGATATGGGCTTTTGGACTTTTGATGTTCTTTGCTGTTGGAATTCCGTTCTTTTTCCTAGCATTATTAGGGTTCAAATTATTAGCTCCCAATATGAAATCTATAGGAAACATTGCAAAATACACCTTGTTAGCACTTTGGTTGATTGCGGTTTCAATAGCGATATCAATTGGAATAAAACAAGCAAGTGCCTTTGCAGTAGACGGTCGAGTGGTTAAGAAAGAAATTATTAATTTGAATCCAAATGACACTCTATATATCAAATTCAGACACAATGATTATTTTGCTAAAAACGTCGAAGATCGCACTGATTTTACAGTAAGCCAAGATTCTACGGGTACTGATGTCATTTATTCTAATCAGGTTAGTTTTAAAATAGAAAATACAGATGAAAAACAACCTTACATCCAAATTGAAAAAGAGGCAAAAGGAAAATCATTGTCAGAAGCTAAAAAAAGAGCAGAAAAAATTAAATATGCTTATACAATAATTGGAAATCAATTGATTTTAGACAACTATTTATTAACCGATTTAAAAAATAAATTCAGAGATCAGGAAATTGAAATAACATTATATTTACCTAAAGGAACTCTAATAAAACCAGATGCATCCATGAGAAATTATGATCGTACTGATGGAGATTACTTCTTGTGGAACCCTGAATCTAGCAATGACGTTTATAGAGTTGAAGACAATATATTGAGATGCATAAACTGCGTGAGTGATGAAAATAATCTAAGCAACACGAATGAGGCCACAGATATAGATGTCAATACTCCTAATTCTAAAAGTGATTCCTCGGAAGTTATTTTAAAAGTAAATGGACAAAATATTATAACAACAACTACATCCAAAAGTAGCTTAACAATGAATAAAGACGGTATCATCATTAAAACAAATTAGTCATGTTAAAAATCATCACATTAATCACAAAATTCATTCTGGTTGCCATAATAGCATTGTTATTTGCCTCGTGCAACCACTCTATTAATTTGAATTCAATAAAGGGAAGTGGAAACATAACCACGGAGAAACGCATTGTTGAAGGCAATTTCAAAAGCATAGAAGTCAGCAATAGCATAGATGTCGTTATTGAACAATCGGACGAAACTGGAATAATGGTTGAAGCAGATGACAACTTGCAAAAACACATTATTACAACTGTAGAAAATGGAATATTGGTAATATCATGTGATGAAACGTATTTTATCAATACCGAAGTTATGAAAGTAACCGTTAAAATGCCTGTAATTGAGCAACTCGAAGCCAGTAGCGATGCTTCAATTACTAGTAAGAACACCATAAAAGGAGAGAATATAGCACTAAACACATCAAGTGCTGCGACAATAGATCTTACTATAGAGGCGGATGATATTACCTGCGATTCTAGTAGCGGAAGCACTATCAAAATTAATGGTCTTGCTTTAAATATACAATTGAGTGCCTCTAGTGGCAGTGCGATCGACGCCAAAAATTTGGCCTCAAATGAAGTCACTGCCGATGTATCCAGCGGTGCAACTATTAGTACCAATGCCATTGTGAGTTTAGATGCAGAAGCATCAAGTGGCGGAAGCATAAGCTATAGCAAAGAACCAAAATCAGTTCGTAAAGAATCTAATTCTGGGGGCAGTATCAGCAGGATATAAACAATTTTGAAAAGTCATAAAAAACATTCTCTAATCAAGGATGTTTTTTTTGAAGCCTATTTAAAAAAACAATGCGCTTTTAACAATCTAAACCCTATTTTTTAATCATTTTAAAGATCGAAATCAAGATCGCAACCAACAATCATCAATCAAAAAATCACATTATGAAAAACATTTTCTTTAAAGCTACACCTTATTTAGCTTTGTTTTTTGGAGTAGCGTCACTCCAAGCACAAGAGACCAAAACTGTAACTACTGTAAACAATAAAAGTGCGTCAAAATACAATTATCACGATTCTTTTGGCCCCAATTTTTATACTAAAAACGGCACAGAATCCAGATCAGCGAGCGGTCAGCCTGGGGCAAAATATTGGCAGAACAAAGCTGACTATAAATTAACTGCTATTTTGAATGAAAAGAACAACGAAATTATTGGTTCAGAAATTTTAACGTACACGAACAACAGTCCAGATAAAATTTCTTTTTTGTGGATGAATGTCGATCAAAATTTGTTTAAAAATGATTCTAGAGGCGAAAAAATAATCTCCATTGCAGGCAGTCGTAACGGTGACAAAGGACAAATTTTTGACGGAGGACATAAAATAAAATCGATTAAGATAGTCACTAACAAAAAAGGGAAAACCATAGAAACTGATGCGAAATTTGAAATAATTGATACTAGAATGCAAGTATTTCTTCCGCAAGAGATAAACCCAAATGGTGGAAGTGTACAACTTAAAATTGATTTTTCATTTATTTCTCCTGACTTTGGGTCGGATAGAATGGGTGTTTTAGACACTAAAAATGGAAAAGTATTTACCATGGCGCAATGGTACCCTAGAATGTGTGTTTATGACGATGTAAAAGGCTGGAACACTTTACCTTATTTAGGAGCAGGCGAATTTTATTTGGAATTTGGCGATTTTGATGTTACCATTACAGCACCAGCAAATTATATTGTAGTAAGCTCCGGCGAATTAGTCAATCCAATAGAAGTATACACAGCAGAACAATTGAAGAGGTGGGCATTAGCTGCTAAGAGCGACAAGACGGTTATAATCCGATCAGCAGCCGAAGTTACAAATACAACTTCTAGACCTACTGGAAAATCAACTTTAGATTGGCATTTTAAAATAAAAAATGCTCGTGATGTTTCTTGGGCATCCTCAGCAGCATTTGTTATAGATGCTGCAAAAATTAATTTACCAAGCGGAAAAAAATCGTTAGCTATTTCAGCATATCCTGTTGAAAGCGCTGGTCAAGATGCTTGGAGTCGTGCAACGGAATACACCAAATCATCTGTTGAAAATTATTCTAAACGTTGGTTCGAGTATCCCTATGCAACTGCCACCAATGTAGCTGGAAATGAAGGCGGAATGGAATATCCCGCAATTGTTTTTTGCGACTGGAAGTCAAAAGACAGAGAGTTGTGGAGAGTTACGGATCATGAATTTGGGCATGGATGGTTCCCTATGATTGTGGGCTCTAACGAACGTTTATTTGCTTGGATGGATGAAGGATTAAATACCTTTATCAATTCATTGAGTGTCGAAGATTTCAATAAGGGAGAATATAAATCTAAACGACCTTCAGATATGCAACGAATGGCAGATATGTTAACCAATGCAGAATTAGAACCTATAATGACTGCACCCGACGGCATGAAAGAATCGAACTTAGGATTATTGGCGTATGAAAAACCATCCTCAGGTTTGATTATGCTGCGAGAACAGGTTTTAGGAAAGGAACGTTTTGACAAGGCTTTTAGAGTGTATACAGAGCGTTGGGCTTTTAAACACCCCACGCCAGATGATTTTTTTAGAACAATAGAAAATGTTTCTGGAGAGGATTTAAACTGGTTTTGGAGAGCTTGGTTCGTCAATAATTGGAGTCTAGATCAAGGCATTACTAAAATTAAATATTTAAAAAATGACCCGAAATTAGGAGCACAAATTTATATTGAAAATTTAGAAAAAATGGCCATGCCAGTAGTTTTAGAAATCAAAACTAAAAGTGGAGCCACTTCAAGAGTTCAACTCCCTGTAGAGATCTGGCAACGCAACACGAATTGGGCATTTAAACATGCTTCAACCGAAGAGATAGCATCCATTACCATCGATCCAGATCATGCCTTACCAGATACCAATACACAAAATAATGTGTGGACCGCCGATAAAAGTGAGTTGGAAAAAGCAGTTATTTTAGACGCTTACCTTGGAAGTTTTTCAAGCAAACAGATTCCAATAGAAATCACTTTAACAGATGAAAATGGGAATCTTACCGGAATTGCTACAGATCAACCCACGCTTACTTTTGAATCGATAGGTACAGATACATTTAGTTATTCACCAGCAGGAATTGAAATTCATTTTAAAGAATCCAAAAATGAGTTTACTCTTAAGGTAAATGGACAAGAATTTTTATTCAATAAAAAGTAAGCTAAACATCTTTTTGAAGTAATCTACTTCTCCATTTATTTATTACTATCAAAAAAATCATCCGCTACAAGTGGATGATTTTTTTTACATTTGTGTAGATATAAAATTAAAATATTATGAGAAAGTATACGCTGTTATTCCTGCTGTTTGTTTTAACGACAGTAGCATTTGGGCAAAAGAAAGATAAAATCAAAGGATCTAAAATAGTAACAACAGAGCAAAGAAAAATTGTTGACTTCGAATCACTTACCGTTGAAGATAATATAGAAGTGTTTTTGGAAAGAGGGGAAAGAGCAGAATTAAAAATCGAAGCCGATGAGAATTTACACGATATTATTGTGCTTGATGAAAGTGATAACACACTCCGTATTTATACTTCAAAACAAGCAACTAATTACAAAAAATTAATCGTCAGAATAACGTATACGAGCGATCTAAAATCAATTACCTCTAAAAACGAAACCACGGTAACTGCTATTCAAGAAGTTTTATTAGATGATTTCGCCTTGAAAACGAATGATGCATCCAAGTTGTTTATGAATGTTAATGCTTCAAATTTTGTACTACAATCCAATGACAAATCAAAAACAGAGCTCAACATAAAATCAGAAAACACTACTATTGAATTAAGTAAAAATAGTTCCTTGAAGGCTTTAATCACCGCAACTAATTTGAAAATAGATATGTACCAAAAATCGGATGCGACTCTGGAAGGTGAAGCTACTAGTGCTGTGATACGATTAGACAATAATGCCCGTTTAACGGCAAACAAATTAACTCTAAAAAATGCGGATTTGACGACAGAAAGTTATTCCAATTGCAGTGTTAATTTTAGTACAACCGTAGTGATTGATGCGGCTAATAAATCGGAAATCCAACTGGTAGGCGCTGCTAAAATTGAAATAAGAAAATTTGCTGATGAAGCAAAACTGATTAAGAAATTGAAATAGTTGGTTAAGTCAACGAAAAAAGCACCATGAAGCACTTGGTATTTTTAATTCTACTTTTTTCCAGTTTGCGCAGTTACTGTCAAGAAAAAAGTCATTTTTTTTTAAATTATACCCTTAATGAAACCTATTCAACCGATATTTTGGATCAATTTTATAAGTTCATTAACGAACCTTTAGATCATGAAAAAGGGAATTATTGGGTAGAAAGTAAATACTTTAAAAATCCAGATGCTGAAATTCTGAATATATTCAATGATGCAAAAAATCACAAAATAACCATTTTATCAATTATTAAAATTGATGAGAAAAGGAGTGTGATTAAAATCGCTTTAATCAAAGCTAATAATAATTTCGGCAATCTCTTTGCGATTTATAATTTCATCTCATATAGTAGCGAGAACAAAATAAAATTTGAGAATATTTTAGATTATAATGTTAAAAATTTTAAAGAATTTATCGTTGATGAAATAAAATATTTATCCTACCAAGAATACTCTTTTGATAAAAAAAATGCAAACAAACTTGTTCAATTTAATAAACAGATGGCAGCCTTTTTTGAGAAAGAAGTGATATCGTTTACATATTTTCTATGCAAAGACATGAATCACTTTAGAATGATAAGAGGTTTTGATTTTGATGACATGATGGTCAGTCAAAATCAAATTGGTGCAGAAACATTTCCTTCTGAAAATTTAATTTTTTCAGGAAACAATTCTGAATATTATCCTCATGAAGTTGTGCATTTATACACACATAGCTATTTCCCCAGAACACATCAAATTTTAGATGAAGGTATTGCAACGTATTTTGGCGGTTCTAAAGGACTTGAATTTAAAGAACACATCAGAAAATTAAAATATCATTTAACACAGCTATCCGAAAGTTTTACTAAATAATAGAAAAACTGCCTCGACCCT
>NZ_JBWJVK010000016.1:0-81010 GCF_056428945.1 Flavobacterium sp. GNP010
CAAAAATACGGGATTCTAAGGCTCTTTTTATTTTAGACTTTCGGATAGCAGTGAATATTTCTATATCATCCTTCATGATTTTGATTTTATTTTTCAAATCTTTTTCATAATCAATCAGTTGCAAATTCTAGTGATATTGATCAGCTAATTCCAATTTAACGTGATTTAACGTGATTTTTAAGAGTTATTCTTACAAAAAAAGTACAATTTAAGTGTGCAAATAACGGGAAATTTTATACCGTTGACGTGATTTTTATAATTTTAATAGCTAACTAATTCAAGTTTTTTAAGAAAGAAATGTATAGACAAAAGAATTAACGTTCGTCACTTTTGTCCTATATTTGAAAAATGAAAGGCTCATTTATCTTACTTAATTAATAGGAATGTCAAAACTAAAAGCTGCTTTACTCGATGATAACCAGGAACAATTGAATAAAAATAAGCTTATGCTTGAAAGCACTGGTTTAATAGATGTAGTTTTAACTTGTACTTCTGCCAAAAACTTTCTGGAAGAAGCAAAATTCATAAGTCCTGAGATATTGTTTCTGGATCTTAATTTAGGGGATTCCTATATGACAGGGATGGAAGTGGCTTTTGATTTAAAGCTACCCGTTTTATTTGTTAGTAGTAATACAGGACAGTATATCAAAGAAATTGAAATGTTGAAACGCAACCATGATTTGTGTGTTGATCATATTACAAAACCGTTTACGGAACAAGAATTTTTGAAAACCACAACACGCTTTCTGAAAGAAGTCGATTTTTTCAAAAAAGAGCATTTCATACATTTGGATTTTGGTAACTCAAAACGAAACAAAATAGCGATCAATAGTATTGTTTATCTGTCATCTGATAAAGCCAATGGAGCAGAGTCTAACAACAAACAAATACATTTTACGAATCGGAAAACTGAAAATCTCATTGATTTTTCATTTTCTAAAATGGAAGAAAAAGGGTTGTTAAAGTCTCATTTCATTACTATTCATAAATCTTTTAGAGTGAATCTAAATCACATAAAAGCCTACCACAAGAGGACTGAATCAGTTGAGGTAGAATTTTTTACTGCATTAGGAAAATTAGAAACTAAACACCTACCAGTCTCCGAAAACTACCAGCCAATTATTAAGCAATTAAAGAAATAAACCGCTCTTATTCCTCATTTGAATCCTTTCGTTCCTTGCGATAAGGTAATATTATCCTACATTATTTTTCTAATCACTTCTTGCTGAGATTTGCTGTATCAAACTAAAAAAACTAAAATGATACCAGCAGTTAATTTTCATTTATGGGAACCGTGTAATATGCGTTGCCAATTTTGTTTCGCAACTTTTCAAGATGTTAAGAAAAGTATTTTACCCAAAGGGCATCTGCCAAAAGAACAAGCCATTGAAGTAGTTTCTAAGTTGGCAAAAGCAGGTTTTCAAAAAATCACGTTTGCAGGTGGCGAACCCACATTATGCGGTTGGTTGCCAGAATTAATTGCTACAGCAAAAAATACAGGTTTAACAACTATGATTGTAACCAACGGCACTAATCTAACAGATGAATTTTTATTGGCTAATCAAAACATATTAGATTGGATTGCTTTGAGCGTTGATAGTTTGAGTGATGAAACCAATTTAGCTACAGGTAGAGCCGTTTTGGGCAAAAAAACCATTAAAAAATCAAACTATTTTGAGCTAGTAGATAAAATAAAATATTACGGATATGGATTAAAAATCAATACTGTAGTTAATGCGAAAAATTGTGATGAAAACCTGTCAGATTTTATTATTTACAGTCAGCCAAGCCGTTGGAAAATACTTCAAGTTTTACCCATAATGGGACAAAATGACCTAAAAATTGATTCGTTTTTAGCATCTCAAGAGCAATTTAATAATTTTCTTGAAAATCATAAATCATTAGAGAATATTACCAAGATAGTACCCGAAAATAACCATCAAATGAAGGGAAGTTACGTAATGGTTGATCCGGCAGGTCGTTTTTTTGACAATACAACTGGAAAACATTTTTACAGTGATCCTATTTTAGAAGTAGGTTGTGATGCGGCTATTCAACAAATGAATTATGATGCTTTAAAATTTGATGAACGAGGTGGTAACTATACTTGGGAAAGATCAAAATTAAAAATAGCATAAGATGATTAGTAATCAAAGAACAAGAAGTCCTCCACAACCTAATTGTTCAATTAAAACAGGAAATTCAATCAATAACTATAACTAATAAATTAAAATTAATAAAAAGGAGCAATTCAAAACCTTTACAAGGCCCTGTAAACAGCCCGAAACCAAGTAGTCCATTACAAAATCAAAACTATCCTAGTAAAACAGGAAATGAATCTGGGAAAGGTCGAGGAAATACATCGAAAAAATAATTAGAAACAATTTAAAAAATTATTAAAAATGTCAAAAAAAGTAACACCAGCAGACAACGCTGCTAATATTCAAAATCCCAACAAAGGAAATAGCGGAGTGAATAAACAAAATGCGAAAAATGAAGGAAATAGAGGTAAACAAATGAATCCTAACCAATCAAGCAGCAAGAAAAAGTAATTTATTAAGTTTTCTTAAAATGTATTAGAAAAATGGGTTTGACTTTTTAAATACCGCACAAAAAAAGCTTCTCAATCGAGAAGCTTTTTTTATAGTTATAGGTGAAATTTATTTGTTTTCTATCCACGCATTTATTTTCATCTCTAATAATGCTAAAGGCATTACACCTGATTCTAATACTTTTTCATGGAATTTTTTAATATCAAATTTAGCTCCCATTTTAGTTTCGGCTTTTTTGCGGAGCTCCATTATTTTTAACTGACCAATTTTATACGAAAGTGCTTGTCCAGGAATAGCCATGTAACGCTCTATTTCAGGGATAATACTCGCTTCACTTTCGGCTTCATTGGCTAAAGAAAACTGGATAGCTTTCTCTCTCGACCAACCTTTAGCGTGTAAACCAGTATCTACCACTAATCGAACCGCTCGGTGCATTTCATTGCCCAGCATACCAAAATACTGATACGGATCTTGATACAATCCTAACTCTTTACCTAAACTCTCGGTGTATAATGCCCAGCCTTCGCCGTAAGCACCAAACCAATTGAATTTTCTAAAATCAGGCAAGCTTTTGTTTTCCTGCTGCAAGGATATTTGGAAGTGATGTCCCGGTATTGCTTCATGTAAAAATAAATCTTCGTCACCATACATGTTATAATTTGCTACATCTGGAATAGGAACATAAAAAATTCCTGGTCGCGTTCCGTCAGCCGTTCCTTGATTATACTCGGCACTCGCTGTTTGTTCTCTAAAAGCTTCTGTGCGTCTGATTTCAAATTTTGTTTGCGGTTGTAATGCAAATAATTTGTCTACGTTGGGTTTAATACGCGTGTAAATACTTTGAAAATTAGCAATAACCTCCTCTGGTTTTGTAAATGGTTTTAATTCTTTTTTGTTTCGAACCTCTTCAAAAAACTCGATTAATGTACCTTTAAAACCCACTTGAGTTTTTACCTTTTCCATTTCGGCAGTCAATCGGGCTACTTCTTTCAATCCTAATTCATGAATGGCTTCGGGAGTCATATCAGTAGTGGTCCATTGCTTTACGTAGGCAGCATATAAATCTTTTCCAAAAGGCAAACTGCCTATTCCGCTTGTTGTTCTAGATGCAGGAAGGTATTCCTTGTTTAAGAAATCAGCCATTTTTTTATACTTCGGAATCAGTTTGTCGTTGATGGTGGCAGTATACTTGGCTGTTAAATCTTTTTTGATACTTTCCGGGAAAGAGTCTGGCATCAGTTTAATGGCAGAGTAAAATAAATTATCTTCGATTTTGGGTGTCGCCATCTCTGCAAATTGCGGAATTAGTTTTACCGTCAGTGATTTAGGTAATACTACTCCTTTTGCCATTCCTTTTTTCATGTAGACCATTGCCGAATCGATCCAAACGGAGTATTTTTCCATTCTTTTCAAGAAATTGGTGTAGTCTTGCTCAGTTTTAAAAGGTTGTGCGCTAGTTCCTCCTGCAAATTGTCCCATCGTAAGGTGTGTACCCCAAAATTGATGTACAGGAAGTAAATTGGTCGGTTGTTTGAGTAGATTTTTTCCAATCTCAACTTCCCATTTTATGATTTCGTAGCTGTTTTTTTCTTCCGCTGTTAAGTTTTCTTTTGAAATTGTATTTAATGCTGTTTCGTATTTGTCATAAAAAGCAGCTTGCGAATTTCTATAACTGTCTGTCATTTCAAATTGCAACTGATCGTTGTATTGATTTTGACCACTTTGTGTTGCTCCTAAAGGATCCATAGCGTTTTTGTCGTCAAAATAGCTTTTTGTTAAACTTGTAAAATCTTGTTTTTTGTCTTCAGATTTACAATTAATAAGCAGCAAAGATGCTGTTATTGCGAAGAAAAGTGTGGTTATTTTTTTCATTGTTTAGATTTGATTATTAGTGAAGCTAATTTATCCAAAAATAATTAATTATTACCCCAAATATATTGCTATTGTAATGCGGTACACGGACTTTTTATATTTTCATTCCTTATCGGTCAAAAAAAAATCCCATTTGGTTTAAAATGAATGGGATCTTAGGTATCTGTTTTGGCATATACGTACAATACCAGATTTAAAAAAATCAATTTTTTATCCGTGATACACTCTCGAGGCAATTATTTTATTTTCTTTAATGTCTAGGACTTCTGCCACTTGCAGGTCAACTTCACCAGTAACCGTTCTGGTATATTCCATGAATACGCGGTCTCCATTTGCGGTGAGCGATTTTACTTTGTAGTTTAAACTGGGTAAACGTTCAAAAGCATCTTTCCACCAGCTACGCAAAGCTTCTTTGCCGCTAACAAAACCATCGCTTTCGGGATGTTGCATTTTTAGTTTTGGACTAAAATGTACCGCATCGTCATCGTATAAGGATAGTAATTTTTCTAATTCTTTATTGTTGAAACTTTCAAACCATTTAAAAGCAATTGATTGTAATTTTTCTGGCGTCATACTATTGTAAGATTGTGTTTTTAATCAAAAAATCCCCTTTCGCAATGCGAAACGGGATTTACTATTTATAATTTGAAAATGTATTAAACGTTTTTCAAATTGATGATTTCTTGTTCGGTAAGCAACCTCCAGTTTCCTCTAGGTAAATTCTTTTTGGTTAAACCTGCAAAAGAAACTCTGTCGATACGCAGTACATCATAGCTAAAGTGTTCAAAGATAGAACGAACAACTTTCACGTTAGCTGATCTTAATTGCAATCCGATTTCACTTTTTGCCTCGCCTTCTATGTAACTTACGTCTTCTACAAAAACACGGTGACCGTCTAGTGTTAATCCTTTTTGGATTTTTTCTAAATCTTCAAATTTTAAGTTTTTATCTAATGAAACTTGGTAAATTTTAGATGATTTTTGACTTGGTAATGTAAACTTACGAATCATGTCCGTATCGTTCGTGAACAATAACAAACCAGTTGTGTTTTTGTCCATTCGTCCTACTGCACCAATTTTTGCAGTAGTAGAACCTTTTACCAGTTCTAATACATTACGGTATTCCTGACCTTCATCCATAGCAGTGGTGAAGTTTTTAGGTTTGTTCAGCAAGATGTATACTTTTTTCTCTGGAGTCAATGTAGATCCATCAAAATTAACAACATCTCCCGGTTTTACCATGTATCCCATTTCGGTTACAGGAATTCCATTTACTTTTACAGTACCAGATTGAATGTAAATATCCGCATCACGACGCGAGCACGCACCAGAATTTGCAATGTATTTATTCAAACGAATTTCGTCTTTTACTTTCGGTCTCTTTGGTGCTTGATTTGGTTTTTTCTCTACTTTATCAGTAGCGATATCGGCAACTTTAGTAGTAACTTTAACTTTTTTTGGCCCTTGGGCGCGCTTCTGCATGGCAGGTTTTGGCTTATTTGAACTGGGTCTTGAGCTAGCTGCTCTTGGACCACTTTTCTTATTATTGCCTTCCTTTTTATTCATAATATTCCAATAATTTGTGCAAAGATACTATTTATATACTTGACAATCAATAACCGCCAATTATAAAAACGCTAACTGGCTAGTTAGTAAGCTAATTAATATATTTAAGTATCGTTTTTTTTGGAGCTAATTCCCGCTATCCGTTGCAATCTTTTCTTTTTTAAAGGAAAAAAGAAAAGGATTTTCACTACTATCGGGGCTATCTTCAATGAAACATTTGGTAGTCTTTCAGAGTGTTTTTGCAACACTTTTATATGCTAAAACTAGAATGAATCTAAACCGTCATCAACAATCTTTTCCCGTGCCATAAAACACTTGGATTAATCAAAACAATGCAAAAGACTCCAGCTACGATAAGAAATTTTAAAAGATTATGAAGCAACAAGAATTGTAGCTTAGTAGTTGACTTCCACAGGTAAATCAGAAAAAAAATAAGTACTATCAAACAGGAATAAAAGTAGCCGTCCATGTAGCCAACATCGTAAATTTCGATCAAAAGATAAACAGGAAGTACTGTCAAAAGAGTCAAAAGAGTAATTATTTTTTTTGATGTTTCCTCGCCGTAAACAATGGGAATCGTTTTGTAGTCGTTTACTAAATCCCCCTTAAGATTTTCTAAATCTTTAATCATTTCCCGAATGAGCAACAGCAAAAACAAAAAGGAGGCATGCGCAAATATTACTCCAAGTTGCTGTTTGTAATTTTCAATTTCTTCAAATGGAATTCGGGTGTAAAAATACAGAAGTATCGCAAAAAAAGGCAAAACAGCCAGTAAAGCAGCCATTAGGTTTCCTATGATTGGGTATTTTTTTATTTTATGGGAGTACAACCAAATGAAAAATATATATCCTGAAAAGAATAAAAATACACGCCACGAAACAAACAAAGCCATCAAAGCGACAATGAAATTAAGTGTAAAATAAACGTTTAATTTTGTTTTTTGACTCACCAATCGATCCAGCATCGATTTAGTAGGACGGTTGATTAAATCCTTCTGACTATCGTAAAAGTTATTGATGATATATCCGGATGCAATCGTTAGTGAAGATGCGAAAACCAGAATAAATAAATTGAAATCGAGTAAAATATCAAGCGCCCTTTTTTCGGGAGCCAAAATAAATACAGCCGAAAGATACTGGGCTAAAATAATGATGGGAATGTTGTATCCTCGCACAACAGAGAACAAACTGATAATTTTCATCAATAAAAGTTTCTGTTTTCTGCTGAACATTCTATGAAAGAGTTTTAAGTATTATATAGTTAAAGTAACGCCTTAATTTGGTCTCAAATTTAGGGTTTTGTTTTTAATATTGCCTTAATAATCTTTTAAACATATTTTTTAGAACGATAGTAGCTAAAGTGATTTAGTATAAGTTTGAAAAAGTGTATCGTCATCTCTCAACTCCTTCTCTAGTAATAAACAAAGTTCGTCTACTGCTAGCGGTTTACACAGAAGTGTTTTGACAGAGCTGTTGTTTTTTGCTCTCTTTTTGTCTAAAGGATCTAATGTAGAAGATAGCATGAATATGATAATTTGGCTAGTTAGTTCTTTATCAAGTTTTTTATATTCCTCAAGGAATTCAAAGCCATCCATTTGTGGCATTTTGATGTCTAATAGAATAATGAGCTGGTATTGTACTTCGTTTTTAAAGTTTCTAAGCCATTCCAGTCCCTGTTTGCCACCACTCACCGCATGTATTTCGGTTAAATTTAGGTGCTTTTTTAATAATTGCTTCGTAACAATTTGGTCAATGACGTTATCATCGATAATTAAGACCTTATAATTTTGCTTCATATTGTTCGGGGATGATTACTGTAAATGTTGTTCCAATGTTTATTTTTGAGCATACTGTAATTGTCCCATTTAGGTTTTCGACAGCCTCTTTCACGATATAAAGTCCTAATCCAGTTCCGTTATTGTTATTGCTTGTTACAAAAAACATTTCAAAAATTTTATCTTGGTATTCTAAGTCAATACCAATGCCGTTATCTTTAAATTCGATATTGCAGCAATTTCCATTCCGATATGTTTTGATCGAAAAGAACTTATTGTCCTTTTTAGGATCGGCGTATTTTATAGCATTTGATATAAAATTATTGATAATTATTTTTAGTTTAAGTGCATCACTTTTAATTTTTTCGACCTCGAGATCAGTTGTTATTTTTATTTTATCTGAATCTTTTGTGAACTGATTTTGAGAAATAGCCTCCTGAACGATAGTGTTGAGGTTTACTTCGGTAATGTTTATTTGTTTTCTTGTGTTTCTAGAATAATCGATGATGTCTCGAATGTATTTGTCTTGTTTGTTGAGGCTTTCATGCATGAGATTCAAGTATGTTTTACATTCCGTTATGTCGTCCTCTAGTTTCATAACCTCAATAAGTCCTTGCAAAGAGGATATAGGTGCTCGTAGATCATGAGAAGCACTATAAACAAACTTGTCCAGTTCCTTATTAGCTAGTAATAATTTGTTGTTTTTCTGTTCGGTTTCTGTCGTTAGTCGCTTTAATTTAGTAACCAAAAAATTGTAGTAGATGCTCACACTTCCTATGATAATTAGTGTGAGAACGATATTAATGAGTAATAAGTTGTTTTTTATAGTATGTGTACCTTCACCAAGTGTATCAGAGAATTGACTTTGACTGATGCTTATTTTTGTAGCAATACTATTTATTTGGCCTAAAATAATTTGTTTTTCTCTTAAATCTATTTCTTTTTTGTTTATTCTTCGATGTATGTGATTGGCTAATACAACAAGTTTTTCGATTGAAGCGTCAGCTTCACCCCATTTGATTATTGCTTTCGTGAAAAAGGGAACGTTTTTAAAGTTTTCAAAAAGCCAGATCATTGTGTCTAAATCTTTTTTGTCGTTTCTGCCTGCGCTGAAGCCTTTTTTTATTTCTGCAATAGATTTGTTATTCAATAATGCAATCCTTGCATCTCGATCGCCCAGAGGCACTTTAATTTCTCTATTGTAGGCTAGCCAGTGCTTGGTCTCTTTGGTAAATAGATAGGTCGTTAGGTGTCTTGTACCCTCTTTTTGTGCTTTAGAATAATGAGATTCACCATTAACGTAAGCGCGGGAAGAATATAGGATTTTAATAGTAAAAAAGTTCACTAAAATTAACAAGGAACAAGATAATACAACTATTGCTAGTGGAATGAAGACGGTATTGAACTGAGAGATTGTATCATTCTTTTTTTGTAGCATATAGTAAATCACGAATTATATTAGGATAATGTTAAAGATATATATTTTTAAAGATAAGTAATGTTAAATTTCATTAAAATAGTTTAATCTTTTTGCTTATGACAAAGTATTTATTACGGAACTACCCAATAGATAATTTGCAATAGTCGATATTGGATCGAGGGCTATAAAAACACAAATCGGAATCAAAACTTTCTCATTAATAAAGTTTTGATTCCGATTATTAGTATCGAGTACCTAATAGTTTGTTACAATTTAATTGTTAAAACTGATATACTACTTCTAGTTTATAATCTTTCAACGATGCTTTTGCGCGCTCTAAATCTTCGGTAAAGCCCAAAATATAACCTCCGCCACCTGACCCACAGAGTTTTAGATAATAGTCATTGCTGTCAATTCCTTGTTGCCAGATTCCATGAAATTGCTCAGGAATCATAGGTTTAAAATTGTTTAAAACTACTTTTGAAAGCTTCTTAGTGTTCATGAAAAGTGATTTCATATCTCCGCCTAAGAAATTTTCAACGCATGCGTCGGTATATTTTACAAATTGATTTTTCAGCATGGTTCTAAAACCTTTGTCTTTTAGGTTTTCCATAAAGATATTTACCATCGGAGCGGTTTCGCCCACAATACCTGAATCTAATAAAAATACAGCACCTTTACCATCAAAACTTTGAGTAGGAATTCCCGTTGCTTCAATGTGATCTTTAGAATTAATTAAAATTGGAATACTCAAGTAACTATTCAAAGGATCTAATCCTGAACTTTTCCCGTGGAAAAAACTCTCCATTTGAGAAAATATGTTTTTTAATTGCAATAATTTTTCACGGGTTAGGTTTTCTAAAACTGTTATTTTATGGTTTGCATATTTGTCGTAAATAGCAGCTACTAATGCGCCACTACTTCCAACTCCATATCCTTGTGGGATGCTAGAGTCAAAATACATTCCGGTTTCAACATCTTCTTTTAAAAGAGATAAATCAAAAGTAACAAGTTCTGGTTGCTCGTTTTGCAATGTCTCTAAATACGTTACAAAACGTTTCAAGTGACCGTTTGATTGGATTGCTTCGTGAGAGGGATTATCCTCTTTTTTTAGCGCACCATTATAAAAATTATATGGAATTGAAAGCCCTTTTGAGTCACGAATGATTCCGTATTCTCCAAAGAGTAATATTTTTGAATAAAATAAAGGTCCTTTCATATGTATTTTAAATTAACAATTTGGGGTTGGTAATTGTAATGTATTTATTTTATAAATCCAATTGATCGCCTCGATTGTCTTCTTGGATTTTAATTTCAATTTGTTCTTGTTCTTCGGCTGATAGTTCTGTCCAAACGGTTTGTTGTTGTTTTTCAAAAACGTTTCTTACAGCTTTTAATAAAGTGACATCAGTAGTTGCGAGTAACATTTTGATCAATTCTATTTTTTCTGATTGAATATCCATCAACTTTTTTTTAATAATGTTTAAAGATACACAAAAAAAGATTAAACAAGCGCTGCTCCGTTTCCTATTTGATCACAAATGTACTGCCCATTTTGACAATAGCCAACTAATTCGTCTTTAATAAATTGCAAAACTTTTTCGCTAACGTTTTCGGGATACAAAACATGTACATTGGCACCAGCATCTAGGGTGAAACAAACGGGAATTTGCGTTTCATTCCTAAATTTCCAAATAGCATTAATGATTTGTAATGTGTTTGGTTTCATCAAGATAAAATACGGCATAGAAGTCATCATCATGGCGTGTAATGTCAAGGCTTCGCTTTCTACAATTTTGATAAACGCGATTAAATCGCCACTTTCAAAAATAGTAATCAATGCATCTAAATTTTCGTGTGCTTGAGCAAATCGCCTTTCGGCAAAAGGATGGTTGTGCATCAAGTCATGACCTACGGTACTTGAAACTTGTTTTTCGCCTTTGTCAACCAGTAAAATCGTGTCTTGAAAATTCGAAAAATTAGCATGAATCGCATGCGGAAATTCAACTCCAAATAAGTCTGAACTTCCTGGGATATTGGCTTGGTTTCCCCAAACCACGACTTGTCCTTTTACACTTCGGCAAGCACTTCCAGAACCCAAACGGGCAAGTAAAGATGCTTTCTGATAGAAATAATCGTCAGACATTGCTGGGTTTAACGCTTTTTCTAAACTCATCAAGTTTATTGCTAAAGCTGCCATTCCTGATGCTGATGACGCAATTCCGGAACTGTGCGGAAACGTATTTTCTGTATCAATCGTAAAATGATAGTCTTTTAAAAACGGTAAATAAATTTCTATTCGCTCCAAAAACTTTTGAATTTTCGGTTTGAAATCTTCTTTAGGATGCCCTTCAAAAAGCAAATCAAACGAGAAAGAACCGTCGTTTTCTTTTTTGGCGAAAGCCAATTTGGTAATCGTTTTGCAATTATTCAAGGTAAAACTAACCGATGGATTAGCTGGAATTTGATTCTCTTTTTTCCCCCAGTATTTTACAAGTGCAATATTACTGGGGGCGCTCCATTGAAAATTTCCGCTTTCAACTGTATTGGTATATGATAATGGAATAAAATCGTTTGCTGCAATCATAAAATGAAAAATTTACGCAAAGATACTTTTTTTTCGCAACCACTGATTCGTAGTTTTTTGAAATCGGCACCATTTTTAGAATAAAAACCGCATTACTTTCCCTTACAATCTGTTTTGCTCGTCATTCAGGTCAGCCTCTTTTACTTCTTTCTTTTTTGCTGTTCCAAAATTGTACGTAAGGGATACCGTTATTTTGCGAGTTTCCCATCGATTGACCCAATTAGTAGTTACATTATCTTGTTTGGTGCTTTGTATCCATTGGCTCTTTCTTAATACATTTTGAGCACTCAAGTTCAAACGAATTTTTTTGTCAAAAAAGTCTTTTCTCATCGTAAATGACATGTCGTAGGATGGTTTGAAAGTGGTGTTTCCGTAAGCGCCATTTTGGCTGTAAAAACTGTTCCAAGTAGCGCTCCAATCTTTAGCCAAAGTAAATGATTGATTTAATGCGCCCGAAAATGAGACACCACTATCGTTAAATTTGTAGCCTTCTAAATCAGAAGTTGCTTGGCCATATGTAAGCTCGCTACTAAGTTGTGCTTCCCACCATTTTTTAACGGTAATGCTGGTATTGATTGACAATCCAATAGTTTTTGACTTTCCGATATTGTCATAGGACAAAGTAGTTATTTTGGTATCAGTATCATAATCAATAATTTGGTACATTTCATCTTTCAAGAAATTAGCAAAAAGGGAAAGTGACGTTTTTTGTTTTTTAATCCACACCACTTCAAATGCATCTGTAAATTGAGGTGTTAAATTTGGATTCCCTACAGATACGTTGTAGGTATCAATATATTCAAAATAAGGATTTAAGTACAAGTAGCGTGGTCTTTGAATACGGCGGCTGTATGAAAATTTGAATTGATCGTTTTTGAAATTTCCGTTAATACTGAAGGAAGGGAAAAGCGATAAATAGTTGTCTTTATTAGTATTATTTGAGGTTAATGAGGTTGCATTGTAATTGATATATTCTGCTCTTAGTCCGGCTTGAATGTCAAAATTCCCTTTGGTGAAATTGGTAATGCCATAGCCCGATAGAATGGATTCTTTGTAAATTAATTGATTGCTTCTGTTAGTGTTGGTAATGTATTCTCCTTGATCATTTCTATCTTTTAAAATAATGGTGTAGTCATTGTTTACGTAACTCAGTTTGCTACCGGTTTCAAAGTTGAATTTGTCATTAATCTTTTTCTCGAAGTCTACTCGTGCACTGATGATATTAAAGTTTGTAGGGTTTTGATATTTAACATCTTCGGTTTTGCGGTACATTTCATTCGTATCCGATGTGAAGTAGGAGTTGGTCGTAATGCGGTCGCTATCATTTTTATAATTAGCATAATTTATTTGAGCATCTATTTTGGTATCCAAACTATCAGATGCGAAATTGTAAAATACAGTTCCCGTTAGTGTTTTGTTTACCAAGTCGTTTTGAGTGTTTAAGATGGTGTATCTTTTGTAAACCATATCATCAAATTCGTTGGTACGTCCTTTTGTAAATTCATCACTTTTGTACAAGGAATAATTGGCTGAAGCACCCATGCTCGCATTTTTATTTATTTTGTATCCTGCTCCAAAATTTCCTGAATAATTGTTTGAAACCGGTAGCCAATCATTTTTTTGTTGCAAAGTAGTGGTGATTGTTGGCGTTACTACGGTTTGGTCTATCGTTCTGCGATTTACACTTTCTACATAGCCGTAATTCATACCCAATTTCAGATTCCATTTTGCGGTATTATTGTACAGATTTAGTCCATTACTGTTTTTGATAAACTCAGCATAGCCTACTGAGGTTCTTGCATTTCCAGTTAAACCAGTAGCAGCTGATTTTTTTAGAACGATATTAAAAATTCCTGCACTTCCCGAGGCATCATATTTTGCAGAAGGATTTGCTATTATTTCAATCGATTTAATGTTGGCGCCATCTACTGATTTAAGATACTGTTTCAACTCCTCACCTGATAAAAGAGATGGCTTTCCGTCAATCATTATTTGAAGGTTGGCGTTGCCTCTAAATACTACATTGTCATCTTTGTCTAATTGTACACCAGGCAATTTGCTTAAGGTTTCTAGTCCGTCATTGCCATTGCCAAAACCTGCTTTGTCAATATCTACAATCATCTTGTCTCTGCTGAGTTTTATTATGCTCTTCTTTTGCAGCACTACAACTTCGTTTAGCGCTACTGAATCTTCCTCTAATTCAAAATTTTGAGTTATGTTTTTAGTAGTTGATACAAAAGTTTTTGACTGTACCGTTTTAAAACCCAACAACTCAATCTTAACAAAAAAAGAAGTAGTAGGAAGTTGTATTTCGTATAATCCGTTTTCATCTGTTGTGGTATATTTGAAAAAAGTATTGCTTGCAGCATCAAATATAGCAACGTTTGCAAAGGCTACTTTTTCGGCACCGTTTTTTGTAGTAACGACTCCAGTAAGTTTGGTTTCTTGTGCAAAAAGTAGGCTAATGTTGAAAAATAGTAAAAAGGCGATGGTGGTTTTCATGTTGTTTGGTTTTGTTGTTAGCAAATGTATAGGAGATTACAAAGGCAAAAACTGGTTTTACACCATCGAGGTTTTCTACTACATGAAACCTGAAAAAAGAACTTTTTTATTATTTTGGTTGAAAAAAACCTGTTCGTACAAAGAAAATAGGTGTTCGTCCAAAAACGTGAGAAGATAATGTTAGAATGTGTAAATTCGGACCATGGAAATAAATAAAAAACAATGGTACTTTCATCTAGGGCTCTTACTCGTGATGGTACTAATGGACCTTTTTTCGGATTATGTATATGGAGGCGGGGAAGGCTTTTTGAGGAATTTTCAACTCCCCTTAAACTACAATCAAATCATCATGTACACGGCAACATTTACAACGTATGCTGTTAATTATTATCTGGTATGTCCGTACACTTTAGGAAAGAAACATTATTGGAGATTTGCTATTGGTGTACTATTCCTGATCATTATTTTTGGACGTGTTCGATACTTGCTTGAGGAAGTCATTTTGTATCATTTTACAGGAAAGCACAATTATTTTGAAGAATCCCGTAAGTTTTTGTTCTACACTTTTGACAATTCGATTTTTTCTATAAAATCAATTTTGTATAGTACCGTAGTGTACTACTTTTTTGAATTCGCTGCCAATCAAAGTCGACTGCACAAACTAGAACTGGATTACAACAAAGCAGAATTGAATTTACTTAAATCACAAATCGAACCTCACTTTTTGTTCAATACCTTAAATACTTTTTACACTGATTTAATTGACGTGCAACCCAAGGTGGCCAAAGATATCTATCGGTTGTCTCAACTCCTGCGGTATGTAACGTATGAAGCTGGAAATGAATTTATGCCCCTGAGCAAAGAGATTAAATTCATAGAAGATTACATTTATTTGCACCGAAAAAGATTTGAAGATACTTTATTTTTAGAATACACCGTTGAGGGAATTGTTGGCGAACAAAGAGTGCCTTCGCTTGTTTTTATACATTTTGTAGAAAATATTTTTAAACATGGAATGATTAATAATGTAGCCTTTCCAGCCAAAATTAAAATACAAATTACAGATTATGAAGTAATTATTGAAACGTCAAATAGTATCTCTTCTTCAGAAAAGTATACGAATACTGGTATTGGAAAAGACAATTTAGAACGTAGATTGAGTGCGATTTATAAAGAGGATTTTGTTTTACTTTACACCAATTCTAATGATGTGTTTACAACCTTGCTGAAGTTGCCCTTTAAAATATAAATTATGAAAGTAATAAAATGCCTTATTGTTGATGATGAACCGCCTGCTATCCGATTGATAGAAAAATATTTGAGTAGGGTTCCTTTCTTAGAATTAGTTTCCTCAACCACAAGTGCACTAACGGCGCTTTCGCTAATAGAAGAAGGAGGTGTCGACCTCGTTTTTATGGATATTCAAATGCCAGATTTAACAGGCTTGCAATTGTCTAAACTCGTGAAAGGGAAAACAAAAATTATTTTCACTACTGCTTATCCGCAGTTTGCCATACAAAGTTACGAAGTGGATGCTGTTGATTATTTATTGAAACCATTTGAATTTGAACGTTTTTACGAAGCGGTTTTAAAAGTGAAAAATAGTTTTAAAGCTGAGGTAAAGGAGATTCCAAAAGAGATGGATGATTTTATTTTTATCAAAACTGATGGTAAAAATAATTTTGAAAAAGTGCAAATTAATGAGATTTGCTATATCGAAGGGCTGAAAAATTATGTAGCCATTCATTTAAAGGACAGACAAGTAATTACTAACAATACCTTAAAAAGTATCGAGGATTTTTTACCAACTAGTGACTTTGTTAAAACGCATAAATCATTTATTGTTTCGTTGCGTCATATCACGAAAACGGATTCCTTAAATGTTTTTATAAACGGAAAAAGCATTCCTATTGGCGATACCTACAAAAAAGAATTATTTGAAATCATTCAACAAAAAAAACTGTAACGTTGTAAAATCTTCATTGAGGTAAAAAGCGACTTTTTCAATTAATATTTTGTCAAATTTTCTGGATGTACTTTTATGTTGTACTAAATTCCTTAAAATTAGTTTCAATTGTACTCCGTTTGCCGGTTTAGCGAAAGCTTTTTTCATTTTATGGAATCCCAGTGAATATTTGAGTAAATTTGACTTTCATTAGAAAAAGTAAAAATGAATAAAATCACCCGAATATTAGCAGTTGTCGTTACGTGTCTTGCCATTGGTTATTTCTCTGGAATGGTTACTCGTTCAGCTATTACGACATGGTATCCGACTTTAGTAAAACCTAGTTTTAATCCACCCAATTGGATTTTTGCACCGGTTTGGAGTATGCTCTATGTGATGATGGGTGTGGCCGCAGGATTGGTTTGGGACAGAATTGAAGTTGAGAAAGAAGACGTGAAAAAAGCGTTGCTTTTCTTTGCAATTCAATTGGCACTTAATGCTTTGTGGTCGTATTTGTTCTTCGGATTACAAAACCCAATGCTTGCTGGACTAGAAATAATTGTATTGTGGTTGATGATTTTTGAAACCTACATTCAATTTGCTAAAATCAATAAAATTGCGGGTTATTTGTTTATTCCGTATTTGGCGTGGGTGAGTTTTGCTGCGGTGTTGAATGGAAGTATTTGGTGGTTGAATAGATAGTAGGAAGTTTTTAGTTTTAGTCATTTTTTCATGGAGTGATTAAACGCTAGTTTCCTTTAAAGTTTCATAACTTTTTAAACTCAATATTTTTGATTGATAAAAAATCCATCATAGATAAAACAGTACTATTTTCTAGTAGTGTTTTCGATTTTGGGTCGGCTTCACAAAACTGGAGGAAAAGAGCTATTTCATCTGATTTTAATTTTAAAGTTTCGATATAAAATTTTTGGTCACAACTCGATTTAGCTAGTGTTATAAAATCTATGTCGGTTATTGCTACTTTTTTAACTTCCTCTTTTTCTTTTAGGAATAGCTTAAGAATCATCTCTCCAATTCGCATTAAATCCATGCCGTTTTCAATACTCCCTGTGTAAACTCCAGGATTTTTTAATTTTTTTGCATTTTTCTCTAATGTGTATTGATCAAGTTTGGCTTGTTCCCATTTTGCATCTTTACTTAGTTTTATTGATGGCATGCTTTGAACTATTACTTCTTTAAGTTCTTCGACTTTTGGGGATAATGAGATTTTAATGTCACCTTGGTTTAATACGGCTATCGAAATTTTTATTTCTTTTATTTTATGATTTTTAGCAACAAAAACCAATTGGTCGTTTACATTGATACCAATGGTAAACTTTCCTTCAGCATCGGTCAAAGTAACTGTTTTTGCGGTTGCGTTGATTACCTCAACTTTGGTTGCCGCGGTTTTGTCAAAGTAGACTTGCCCCCGAATACTTTTGTTTCCTTGTGCTAGCCCACTTTGATAAAATATAAAAATGAAAATAGAAGCGAGTAGTTTTGTTGTCATAAAGATTTGATAATACGGGAGTAAAGTTATCAGAATCTTCTTAAATAAAACTTAGTGGATTTATAAACTCTTGTTAATACTGTTTTTAGATAGCATTAGCCACAATAGACCCACTTGTCCATGCATTCTGAAAATTGAATCCGCCAGTGATGGCATCGATATTTACAATTTCTCCAGCAAAATATAGATTTTCATGCAATTTGCTTTCCATGGTTTTGAAATTGATTTCCTTTAAATCGATTCCACCAGCCGTTACAAATTCTTCTTTGAAAGTACTTTTTCCATTCACTTGAAAAGTTCCTTTTGTTAATTGATTGGATAGATTTTGCAAGTGCGTTTTCGACAAATCGGCCCATTTGGTCTCCACTTCAATTCCGGAAGCAAGAACCAAGCTTTCCCATAATCTGTTGGTGATTTCGAAAGGTGATTTCTTAGAAACTGATTTTTTAGCGTGTTCCTGTTTTAAGTCTTTTAATTTTTTCTCAACATCCGCTATGTCTTCATCATTCAACCAATTTACAAAAATGGTAAACTGGTAACTTTTGTCATGCAAAATTCGGGCACCCCAAGCAGAGAGCTTCAAAATTGCTGGTCCGCTCATTCCCCAATGGGTAATTAATAAAGGTCCTGTTGATGTGAGTTTGGTGTCTTTTACGGTTACGGTAACCTGTGCCGCAACTCCGGGTAATTCTTTTATTCTGGAATCTTTGATGTTGAAAGTGAATAGGGAAGGGACCGGACTGATAACAGCGTGACCAAAATTTTGAAGCATTTCCCATACTTTCGGGTTGCTTCCTGTTGCTAAAATTAACTTTTCGACAAGATAATTTTCTGTTGGTGTTTCTATCTTCCAAACGTTTTCTCCCGAAACTTCGGTATTGAAAATAGATTGTACACTTTGTCCGGTAAGAACCGAGATTCCTAGTTTTTGAGTTGCTTTTAGAAAACAATCAATAATGGTTTGTGACGAATTCGAAACAGGGAACATGCGTCCGTCTGCTTCAATTTTAAGTTCTACGCCATGTTTTTCGAACCATTCAATCGTGTCGCCTGAACAAAACTGATGAAAAGGTCCGCGTAGTTCTTTTTCCCCACGAGGGTAAAATTTCACTAATTCGTTCGGCTCAAAAATAGCGTGCGTGACGTTGCATCTTCCACCGCCGGAAATTCTAACTTTTTGCAAAACATCTGCACCGCGTTCTAAAATTGCGACTTTCAGTTTTGGATTTTTCTCCACAATATTAATCGCTGTAAAAAAACCTGCTGCGCCTCCGCCTACTATTATTATATCAAAATTCTGATTCATATTCTATTTGGGAAATCAGTGATGATTCCGTTTACGTGGAATGTTTTTATTTTTTGTATGTCTTCTAATTCATTGATGGTCCAGGGGAAAACCTGCAATCCTTTTTCTTGTATTTGCGCGGTGTTTTCTTTTGTCAATAAATGAAAATGTGGGTGAATGGATTTTGCCTGAATGAATTTGGCGAAAGCCAAAGCCAAGTCTAAATCGGTTTCTGTTAATACGCCAATAGGAATTTTATCATTTAAAAATGCCACTTGCTGCAACGCATTCCAATCAAAACTAGAAACTAAAAATCGGTCGTATTTCCAGCCTTTTTTAGCGACATACTTTTCAATTAGTGAAACTACTTTATCCGTAGCCTCATAACTTTTGATTTCAATATTGATAAAACAGTCTTGGTTTACCAAATCAAAAACCTCTTTCAGCATCGGGATTTGGTGCTTTCCATCTATTCGAAAAGCATTCAATTCGCGCAAAGATAATGTATTTACAAAACCTTTTCCGTTGGTCGTTCGGTCAATGGTTTCGTCGTGAATAACGATTATTTCACCATCAGCACTCAAATGCACGTCGAGCTCAATGCCGTCCACTTGCATGTCTAATGCTTTTTGGAAAGAGACTAATGTATTCTCAGGTTCATATCCTTTTGCGCCACGATGTCCAATTTTGAGCATTGTCTATAATTTTTGGTAAAGGTAAACATAAAAAAAACGCCTTCATTTCTAAAGGCGTTCTAGTGTAATTATTTTTAGACTTATTTTTTTAGTTCTAATAAAACAATGTCAAATTCAGTATCGATTGTCACTTTTCCATTAGCAACTAGGGCTTCTTTTCCGGAGTATGCATCTGTTAATAAGGTGCCGTTCGCAAAAATGGTTTCAACTGAAATTTCTTTGGCACCAATTTTTAAATCCAATGCAACTACTACTTTATCGATATATTCTTCTTTAGTAAAAGTTCTGGAAAAAGTATACGGTTTCGTCGAAATTTGCTGGTGAATTCCTGCTCCAACTGATGGATGATTTTTTCGGAATTGACCTAATTTTTGCCAATGCAACAATGTTTTTTGAGTTTCAGGATTTGATTTTATGGCCTCCCAATTCATAAAAGATCGTAAAGTTGCATCGCCTTGTGTTCCTTCAATTACTAATGAACGAGCGCTTTCATCACCGTAATACACTTGTGAAACTCCAGGCGAAAGCAATAATTTAGTTCCTGTTTCTTTGCTTTTATTGCGTTTTGCATCAAATGGTGCGCCATCATCGTGCGAAGACATATAGTTCAGAACGCTGTATCTTTTTAACTCATTGTTCAGCTTGTTTGAATATTTAGAGAAAATAAATTCATAGTCTTTCTGGGCATCCCATTTGAATTCGAAATTGATCATATTGTTAAAACCATTCATGAAATAGTTTACTTTTTTGTCTCCAAAATCAAAATCTTGTCCGCCGCTAATTCCGTAATTGTATACTTCGGCAATGGTGTAAAAGGAATTGTTGTCTAATACTTTTGATGGATTGTTTTTCTTCCAAGTTTCAAATGCGTAATCACATTGGGTCTTGAAATCGGCCCAAACTGTTTCGTCGGTGTGTTTTACAGTGTCGCCTCTGTATCCGTCAATTCCGTATTCAGTAATATAATCCGTCAACCATTTGATGATGTAATATTTTGGAGCTCTTGGATATCCAGTGCGAGCAAAAAACGCATCGATTTCTTTTATTTCTTGTTCGTAGCGGCCTTCTTTTTTCCATTTTTCGACAAGAAAAGGAGGTAAAGCAACATTTTGTAGACTCTCTGTTTTTATATCCGCAAGATTAGAAATTAGCGTGCAGGCAGTTGTGTTCTCAAACGATTTGTAATCGCAATTTGGTCCTGTTCTCACCCAGTCATTTGGCCAAACCGTATCTTCAGCAGTAACAGGTCCTGTATGATTGATTACGCCATCCAGAATAATTCTGATTCCGTGTGCGTGTGCTTTTTGAACTAATGCCGCCAAGTCTTCTATGGTTCCAAAGTTAGGATCTAAGGTGGTCCAATCTCTAGTCCAATAGCCGTGAAAGCCATAACTTAAACCAGTTCCTTCATCTACGCCATCGTGAATTTGTTCCACTATTGGAGTAAACCAAATCGCATTAATTCCTAGTTTGTCAAAATAACCTTCGTCAATTTTTTGAGAAATTCCTTTGATATCTCCACCTTCGAATCCACGAAGTTTTCCTGTTGTTTTGGTTCTATTGAAGTTTAAGTCGTTGGATTTGTCACCATTGTTAAAACGGTCTGTCATCAGGAAATAAACGTTCGCCCCTTCCCAAACGAAAGGTGTTTTGTTACTCTCAGCAATCTTTTTTGTGCTGGAACAACTGCTTAAAATTGTCATAGTAAACAGTAAAAGTGGGATTGAATATTTTTTCATTTTTAAAGTTTTAAATAATTTTTTTGTAACATGTAAGTCATATAAGTTTGAAGTTTACCCTTCTTTTAAACTCCTATTTTTCTTTAATGCATGGTATAGTTTAAATTAGTTTAATTCTAAAATCAAAACCGATTTAGGTTCTATTATTATTTCGTTTGATACGTCAAATGTAAGTTCAGAAATGACATCTTTTCCTGTTTTGAAGTTCTTAATGTTTTCTTTGAATCTATCGGTTTTTATTGTTTTAGTTTCGTTGCTGTTGTTTATTAAAACCATCACTGTTTCATTATTGTTGTATCTAAAATAGGCATACACATTGTTCTCTGGAATGTAGTGCGTCATTTTTCCAGTATGAATAGCTGTTTTTGCTTTGCGCCAATTGAACAATTTAGCCGTAAAATCAAAGTATTCGTTTTGGGTTGCAGTTCGTCCTTCTTTGGTAAATGCATTGTTCGCATCGCCATCCCAACCGCCTGGAAAATCTTGACGAATAGCTGCATCTCCCTTGTCCTTATTGCCTGCCATGCCTATCTCGCTACCATAATACAATTGCGGAATACCTCGGATGGTTGCTAAAACGGTCATGGCCATTTTATATTTTCTTATGTCGTTTCCATACGTTTCATTGATTCGATTGGTGTCATGATTCTCTGCAAAGATTAAAATGTTGCTGGGGTTTGGATATAGAAAATCATTAGTAAAATTGTCATACAATTTCATCATTCCTTTGTCCCAACCGCTTTCGTCTTCGTTGAATACTTTTGTTGTGGCTTCGTAAAGTGTAAAATCCATTACACTTGGTAAGTAAGAATTGTAATTTTGGATGGCTGCAATTTTACTGTCTTTTTGCCAATACGCCATTTGCGCCTGACTTTGCATCCATATTTCGCCTACAATATTAAAATTGGGATATTCATCGGTGATAGATTTGGTCCAAGTTGCAATTCCTTTTGGATCTGAATAATTATAGGTGTCTACTCTAAAGCCATCCAAATCACATGATTCAATCCACCAAATCGCATTTTGAATGAGGTATTTTAAAGTCAACGGATTTTTTAAATTTAAATCAGGCATTGTGGGTACAAACCAACCGTCTATTGCTGTTTTTTTATCAATTTCAGCAGCGTTGATGTCATGAATTACTGTTCGCTTGTGATTGGTTTGGGTGTAGGTTTCAAATTGATTGATCCATTCTTTTGTAGGTAGATCTTTGATCATCCAATGTTCAATACCCCAGTGATTGGTTACATAATCCATCACGAGCTTCATTTTTCGTTTGTGCATTTCTGCTGCTAGTCTTGCATAGTCTTCATTGGTTCCATAACGCGGATCTATTTTATACACATCAGATTGTCCGTAAGTATGATACGAATAAGCTGCATCATTATCCTCGCAAAGTGGCGTACTCCAAATTGCAGTAGCGCCAAGTGACGCAATATAATCTAGGTTTTTTATGATTCCTTCAATATCGCCACCGTGTCTTCCGCCAGGTAATTCTCTGTTGTGTTTTTCTTTGGTATTGTTTTCACTGTCGTTATTGTTGTTACCATTGGCAAATCGGTCTGGCATTAATAAATACATCATATCCGAAGAATCAAAGCTTTTGCGTTCCGCAGAATTTTCTCTTCGTTTCTTGAGACTGTATTTTTGTGTAAGGGTTGCTGTGTTGTTTTTAAAAGTAAAAACAAAATCAGATGCAGTCACTTTTTTGGTATCAATGGTGACAAAAATATAGTTGGGATTTTCGGTTTTTGTAATGTTAGTAATTTTTATACCATTAGATACAGAAACTTTATTTTGTGCAATATCTTTCCCGTAAAATAGTATTTGCAATTCTGGATTTTGCATACCTGCATACCAAAAAGGAGGTTCCATTTTGTCGATTTGAGCGCTTAAAGTTAAAGACATAAAAAAAAGGAATAAAGTTGTTTTTTTTAGGAAGCTTTTATCTTGTAGCAATAAAGGAATCATTTTATTCATTATTAAGTATGTTTTTAGTGTTTTAATTTTTTTCTCCTCAAGTCGAAATTGAATTCTCTCTTGTGTTTTAAATGGTTGCAAATCAAACAATCCCAATGAAAATTGGGATTGTTTTTAATAGTACATATCTTTTAATCGAATGTTATAAGGAACGATACCTGCGAACAATTTTTGATTATACTGTAGCTAAATGTTCCGAGTTAACCAATACTGGCTGACCGTTTACAACAATCGCTATTTCTTGATTCCCATCTATTGAAAAAATAGTCTCTTTATGATTGATTGCGACTGTCAAAATCTGGTTTCTGAAATTAATTTTAAACGAATACCCTTTCCATTCTTTTGGAATTTTTGGGGAAAAATGAAGCGTATCGTCTTTAATTCTCATTCCACCAAAACCTTCCACAATACTCATCCAAGTTCCGGCCATCGATGTAATATGACATCCTTCTTCCACTTCTTTGTTGTAGTCATCTAAATCCAAGCGTGAAGTTCTTAAATAGAACGTGTACGCCATATCCATTTTGTCTAATAAAGCAGCTTGAATCGAGTGCACGCAGGGCGAAAGTGAACTTTCATGAACGGTGAACGATTCGTAAAATTCAAAATTATTTTTTAGTTCTTCTCTCGAAAAATGATCTTCGAAGAAGTAGAAACACTGCAAAACATCAGCTTGTTTGATGTAAGGCGAGCGTAAAATTCTATCCCAAGACCATTTTTGATTGATTGGTCTTTGGCTTGTGTCTAAATCGGCCACGCGAACCAATTCCTTGTCTAAGAAACCATCTTGCTGCAAGTAAACGTTATGTTCTTCCGAAAAAGGAAAGTACATAGCATCCGATACTTTTTTCCAAGATTGCAATTCCGCGTCTGTGATTTTTACTTTTTCGGTAATTCTCTTGTGATCAACGGGATATTCCAGAGATACTTTCTGAATTTGTTCGTACGTATATTCTAAACACCATTTTGCAATATAATTGGTATAGAAATTATTGTTTACATTGTTTTCATATTCATTTGGACCCGTAACTCCAAGGATTACGTATTGGTTTAAATTAGTCGAAAAATTCGCTCTTTGATGCCAGAAACGTGCAATTCCTATTAATACTTCTAGTCCCTTTTCAGGAATATAACTGTAGTCTCCTGTAAATCTATAAAAGTTATAAATGGCAAATGCAATGGCTCCGTTTCTGTGAATTTCTTCAAACGTAATTTCCCATTCGTTATGGCATTCTTCACCGTTCATAGTAACCATTGGGTATAAAGCAGCGCCGTTTGTAAATCCTAATTTAGCAGCATTTTCTATGGCTTTGTCCAATTGATTGTAGCGGTACGTCAATAAATTTCGGGCTACTTCTTGGTCTTTGGTTGCCATGTAGAACGGAATGCAATAGGCCTCGGTATCCCAATAGGTAGATCCACCATATTTTTCGCCAGTAAAACCTTTTGGTCCAATATTTAATCGAGAATCTTTTCCTAAATACGTTTGGTTCAATTGAAATATATTGAAACGAATTCCTTGTTGTGCTTTGACATCGCCATCAATGGTAATGTCTGACATGTCCCAGATTTTTGCCCACGCATCAATTTGATCTTGTAGTAATTGGTCGTAGCCTAAAGTTAAGGAGGCTTGTATGGCTTTTTCGGCAGCGGTTACCGTGTTGTCATGGTTTAAAGAAACCGTATAACCACCAATTTTCTGAATGGATGATTTTTGGCCTTGAGCCACAATTACATCATAGCTAAACTGAATTTTATCTGCAGTTGCGTCAATATTGGATGGCGAAATACTTGTTTTTTCACCATTTGTCAAAATGCTATTGTGCATGAAAGTGGTCACCTTGAAATGCGTTTTGAAGGTTTGAGCCGTTACAAAAGCTTCATTTCCTGATTTTTTAACATCAAGAGGTTCCCAAAATTTTTCTTCCCAGTTGGCATCTTCATTGCTAACACCAGCGTCGATATAGGGTTTGTAAATTATTTTTGAGTCCTTGTTCAAAGACGTAATTTCGTAATTGATAACTCCCACTTCGTCTAGAACGATTGATAGAAAACGACGAATGGAGACTGCTATTTCGGTTCCGTTTTTCAAAGTAGCTTCAAAAGAACGATGGTACCAGCCTTCTTTCATGTTGAGTTCCCGACGGAAATTTTTCACGTTGGAACACGCATTCAAATCAAATTTTTCACCGTTGATTTCAATTTCAATTCCAATCCAGTTGGGTGCATTTAAAACTTTAGCAAAATATTCTGGATAGCCGTTTTTCCACCAGCCTACTTTTGTCTTGTCTGGATAGTAAATTCCGGCAATATAACTTCCTTGGAATGTTTTGCCAGTATAATTTTCTTCAAAATTAGCACGTTGTCCCATAGCACCGTTGCCAATGCTGAACAAACTTTCAGAAGATTTCACGCGCTCTACATCAAATCCTTCTTCTATGATGGACCAATTATCTGGTTTTATATAATCTTGATTCATTTTTTTCTAATTTAAAATTCAATGATTTTAAAATTCAATGATTGTTGTGGGTCAAATACAATCTGATTTTTTTTCTTGTTTTTGAATCTTGTTTTTTATTCTTTAATCAATTCTTCTATGAAGTGCGTATCAATTGCGGTAAAATCTTTAAAGATATATTTTGCTTCATGCAACGTAGATGCTTCTCCAATTCCGATGCTGGTCATATTCCCAATATTGGCAGCCTGAACTCCCGCTACTGAATCTTCAAAAACGATCGAATTTTCAGGAGTAATGTTTAGCAATTTTGAAGCCATTAGGAAAACTTCCGGATCTGGTTTGGCATTGGTCACGTCATTTCCATCTACAACTGCATCAAAATACGATAGCAAACCTGTTTTTTCTAAAATAGGTCGGGCATTCTTGCTAGCTGAACCTAGTGCAATGGGTTGGTTATTTTCTTTCAGAAATTGTAAAATTGTAAAAACTCCTGGCAGAATTTCACTTTCATCCATATCAACTAAATACGATAAATAGTCTTCATTTTTTTGAAAGAGCCATTTGTCTTTATCTTCTTGCGAAGCGGTTACTTTTCCTAATTCTAATATGATGTCTAAAGAGCGAACACGGCTAACTCCTTTTAATAATTCATTATATTCGTGTGTAAATTCGATATTCAATTCATTCGCGATCTTTTGCCACGCTAAATAATGGTATTTAGCCGTATCTACAATCACTCCGTCTAGGTCGAATATAAATGCTTTTTTATTATTCATGAATTTCAATTTTTGTTCTGTTGTTTACTCTAAGGGTAAGTAAACCGGCAAATATCATCGATACTCCACCAATTAGTACTGCGTAAATAGGTTCGTTTTGAAAAAATTGTTTAACGATAAAACCTAGGATTGTTGCGGCAACAATTTGAGGAATAACCACAAAAAAATTAAAAACGCCCATGTAATATCCCATTTTTGAGGCCGGTAAAGCGCCAGATAACATGGCATAGGGCATCGATAAAATACTGGCCCAAGCAATACCAACTCCGAGCATTGGAATCAATAATAAATACTTGTCTCCGATGAAATAGATAGACAGTAAGCCAACGCCGCCTGAGCAAAGAGCTAATAAATGTGTGTAACGGACACCAACTTTTTTTGCTATTACGGGCAACAAGAAAGCCACTGCAGCAGCAACTCCGTTATATACTGTAAACAAAACTGATACCCAATCTGCAGCATCATTATATACTTTTGAAGTCGTATCTGTTGTCCCAAAAATATGTTGGGTTACGGCTTGCGTTGTGTAAATCCACATGGAGAAAAGGGCAAACCAAGAAAAGAATTGAACCCAAGCTAATTTTTTCATTGTTGTTGGCATATTCAATAAATCGGTCATAATAATGGTAAAGCCATTTTTAATTTGAATTATTCTTAGTCTAGCGGTGACCATAAATAAAATTCCAATGACAATAAGACCTAAAAATAGAATATAAAGTTCTTTGGTAAGGTTATTTTCATAAATCAGGTAAGAAACAACACTTCCTAGCACGGTCATGATGAGACCTAAATTAAATTGTCTTTTGATATTCGACTTAGCTTCAGATTCGGTTTCTGTTGGCGCTTGCATTGCAATATCTTTCTCTGACTGTTCAAAAGCTTCTAATTCTGCTGGCGTGTATTCTGTAGATTTGAAAACAGTCCACAGTACAGCCAAAAGAAAAACTACGCCTCCTATATAGAAAGACCATTTTACAGAGTCAGGGATAATTCCTTCAGCTGCAGTATTGCTTACCCCAAAAACATTGGTGAAAATATACGGTAATAAGGAACCAACTACAGCACCCAAACCAATGAAAAAACTTTGCATGGCAAAACCTAACGTGCGCTGTTTTTCAGGTAAATTGTCTCCCACAAAGGCACGGAAAGGTTCCATTGAAATGTTGATAGACGCATCCATCATCCACAAGGTTCCAGCGGCAATCCACAATGAAGCAGAATTCGGCATAATAAATAATGCAATTGAAGATAAAATAGCGCCAACCAAGAAATAAGGTCTGCGACGACCTAATTTAGTCCATGTTCGATCACTAAAATAACCAATTATCGGCTGGATTATTAAACCTGTTACTGGGGCAGCAATCCATAAAATAGGGATTTCGTCAACTTTTGCACCCAAGGTTTCAAAAATTCTTGAAGTGTTTGCATTTTGCAGTGCAAAACCAAATTGTATTCCTAGAAATCCAAAACTCATGTTCCAGATTTGCCAGAAACTTAACTTACGCTTTTCCATTATCGTAATTTAAAAAAATTAATACGATAAGCGCTATGCTTATCAAAACTTACCTTATTTTCGAAGTAAAAGTTAAAGCTTTGAGTGGTAAATATAAAAATATATTTTAAACTTTTGTTTTTGAGAAACAAATTATATTGATCTTTTGCAACTACAAGGTTGTAGTTGCAAATAAATTAACATTTAAGGGTTAATTAGTTGATTCTCTTTCTATCAAATGGGTTTCAATTACCTCTGTTTTGTAGTTTTCGTCCTCTTCATCTTCCTCAGATTCTAGTCTTTCGATTAGCATTTTGGCTGCTTTATTTCCCATTTTTATACCGCTCTGACTTACAGTCGTTATAGTAGGTGTAGAATATTTTGAAATTATACCATCCGTAAATGCGATAACAGCAAGATCTTTAGGGACATTGAGTCCAATTTTATTAGCAGTTTTGATGATGGTAACCGCAAAAAGTTCGTTAACTGCAAAAACGGCATCAATGGCCTTGTCTTCTAATAATTTTCCAATGGTGATTTCGCAGGTATCAATGTCTTCAATTTTGATGATTAGATTCTCATTAAATGGAATTCCGTTGTCTAGAAGTGCTTTGATATAGCCATCAGTTCTCAGTTTCCCTACAGATACGTAATCAACTGTGGTAACTAAGGCAATTTTTTTTCTTCCTTTATTAATTAAGCTTTGTACGGCTTCATAAGCAGCGTGTTTGTCATCGATAATGACTTTATCACAAAGAATATCATTGGTCACACGGTCAAACATGACTACGGGCATTCCTTGATTGATCACTTCGGTAATATGGTGAAAATCCCCTCTAAATTGGGTTTCCTTAGAAAGTGACATGATAAAACCATCGATACTTCCATTCGCGAGCATTTCCATATTAAGAACTTCTTTATCAAAGGAATCATCAGATAAACAAATGATGACACTGTAGCCGTGTTCATTGGCAACTTGTTCAATTCCATTGATGACCGTGGAGAAAAAGTGGTGCACAATTTCAGGGATAATGATTCCAATAGCTTTAGTTTTTCGATTTTTTAAGCTCAGTGCAATGTTGTTGGGTTTGTAATTATAGAATTTGGCAAAAGCCTGCACTTTGAGTCTTGTTTCTTCACCTATTTCAAGGCTGTTTCGCAATGATTTTGAAACGGTAGAAATGGAAACGTCTAATTCTTTTGCAATTTGTTTAAGCGTTATTTTCCTTTTCATGTTGTTTTTGGGGAATAAATTTATTTCGTAATAAAGATAAAATTTAATTTTAGAAATGGTAATTAAAGTGATAAAAAATTATGTAAATCAGAAAGTTTTCAACACTATTACGTTTTCGTAACTCAAATAAATAGTGGTGTTGTTGGGGTATGCTAAAATTTACATAAATTTAACATTCGAAGTACTAGTTAAACTTAAAACTAAACCAAAAAATTAAATTAAATTAAACAAAAAGTATGAAAACAATTTACAAAAAGTTGTTGATTTTAGTACTATTACTCCCTTTTAGTGTCTTGGCTCAGAGCACAGTTACTGGTTCTGTTGTTGATAAAGTATCAGGACAGCCACTTCCGGGGGTAAATGTAAATGTACAAGGATCTTCTAATGGTGTCTCAACCGGTTTTGATGGTACATATCAGTTGACAAACGTCAAAAGTGGTGATAAAATATTATTTTCTTACATAGGATATAAAAATAGTATTGTAGGCTATACTGGTCAAAAATCACTAAATGTTTTATTAGAAGAAGATGCAAATCAGTTAAAAGAAGTTGTTGTTCAAGTAGGATATGGTACCGTTAAGAAAAAGGATGCCACAGGAGCAGTGACCGTTTTAGGAACCAAAGATTTTAATAAAGGAGCCAACGTTACAGTTGAAAACTTATTAAATGGTAGAGTTGCCGGTGTGACCATTAATACTAGTGGTGCTCCAGGTTCTGGTTCTCAAATTAGAATTCGTGGAGGTTCCTCTTTATTTGCGAGTAATGATCCATTAATTGTAATAGATGGTTTGCCTATTGAAAATAACTCAGATAAAAACTTTGGTTCTACTTCTATTTTAGCATCGTTAAACCCAAGTACTATTGAGTCGATGACAGTATTAAAAGATGCCTCTGCTACCGCAATTTACGGTTCGCGTGCGTCTAATGGTGTGATTATCATCACTACAAAAAAGGGAGGAAAAACACTTGCAGTAGATTATAACTTTCAATACGGAAGTGGAGAACTAGTTAAGACCACAGATGTATTTGATGCTGCGGCTTTCCGAGCAATTATTGCAGAAAAACGTCCTGCAGATGTATCAAAATTAGGTACCGCTAACACTGATTGGCAAAAAGCAATTTATAGAAAAACAGATTTTGTTGACAACAATATTTCTTTGAGAGGAAATTTATTTAATGCGATTCCAACTCGTTTAACAATAGGAAATACGTATCAAGAAGGATTGCGATTAACAAATACGTTCAATAGAAGTACAGTTGGTTTAGCATTAAATCCATCTTTTCTTAAAGATCATTTGAAAATTAAGCTAAATGCTAATTACTCGAACGAGAAAAATAGATTTGCAGATGGAGTAGAAGGTGCAGCTATTAGATTCGATCCTACACAACCTATTTATAGTGCTGGATCTGTTTATGGAGGATTCTTTGAATACTATAACCGTAGCAACGGCGAATTGTCTGCTCAATCACCACGTAATCCAGTAGCTCAATTATTGCAAACTTTTGATAAAGGAATTAATAATAGGTTTTTTGGTAACTTTGAATTAGACTATAAACTTCATTTCTTTCCTGCTGTGAGAGCGGTTGTGAATGCTGGTTTTGATCAAGCCAATGGAGAAAGATCAAAAACAGCTTCTAGATTTGCTGCTAGCTCAGGTGCAAATAACAATGTTCCTTTTGGAACAAATGAATTTTCAAAAAGCGAAAGAAAAAACAAGTTGCTGGATGCTTATTTAGTGTACAACAAAACATTTGATAAACTTGTTTTTGATGCTACAGCAGGATATTCATATCAAAAATGGGATTCATATAATTATGTTACAGGAAATACAAATGATGCAAATTTACAACCAGCGTCTGAAGGTGGTTTCCCTAGAACTACGATTGATTTTGACAGAGTAAATGTTGGTTTCTTTGGGAGATCTAACTTGAATTTTGATGATAAATATCTATTAACAGTATCATTTAGAAGAGACGGTTCTTCTCGTTTTGATAAAAACAATAAATGGGCAAATTTTCCAGCTGCTGCATTTGCTTGGAAAATTAAAGAAGATTTACTGTCAAACAGCACTACAGTATCTGACTTGAAACTTAGAGTAGGGTACGGTATTACTGGACAACAGGAAATAGGTAATAATAATGATTTTTTGCAACAATACAATCTAGGAAGTGGTAGCTCTCAGTATTATTTTGGCACAGTTGCTTTGCCTATTGCGGTTTCGGCAAGACAAAGTTCAGATATAAAGTGGGAGGAAACAACTACATATAATGCAGGTTTAGATTTTGGATTGTACAACAATAGAGTAACGGGTAGTTTAGAAGTTTTTTACAAGGATTCTAAAGATTTGTTAGCAGATGTTGCCACAGCAGACGGAGGTAACTTTTCGAATAGATCATGGCAAAATATAGGAAATTTGACAACAAAGGGTGTAGAGCTTTCTATAAGTACAGACGTAGTAAGAACAGATGATGTAACTTGGAATTTAAATTTCAATGCGACTGCTTTTGAAAGAAAGATCACTAGTTTAAATCCTTCTTCTATTTTCTTAGGAGATAATTTGGCGGGGACAGGGACACAAGGTCAAGTGTTTCAAGTAGGTTTTGCGCCTTACTCATTCTTAGTACATAAGCAACTATATGATGCTAGCGGTAAACCGGTTGAAGGTGCCTACGAAGATTCAAATGCTGATGGTATAATCAATGCAAATGATAAGTATATTTATAAAAATCCAGATCCAAAAGCAGTTTTTGGTTTTGCATCTACCTTAAATTACAAGAATCTTGATTTCTCTTTTAATTTAAGAGCTAGTGTTGGGAATCGTGTATTTAATGCAGTTAATGCTGCAAGAGCACAGTACAGACAATTAGTACCCGATTCTCAATTAGGAAACATTCCAACATCTGTTTTAGATACTGATTTTACGACAACATCAAACGTAGTTTTATCTGATTTGTATGTAGAAAACGCATCATTTTTAAGAATGGATAACATCACATTAGGATATACATTCCCAAAATGGTTGGAAGGGAAAGCTTCTTTACGATTATTTGCTGGAATGCAAAATGTATTTGTAATTACAGATTATTCTGGATTGGATCCTGAGGTTGCTAATAACGGAGTTGATAATACCATATACCCTAGACAACGTTCAATATTAGGTGGGGTTAATGTTAAATTTTAATAAACAGATCATGAAAAAAATAAAATTTATTTACGTTCTATTCGCATTCGCGGCATTGCAATCGTGTACTAGTGATTTAGATGTAGTTTCTGAGGACCCACGTGTTCTTTCTCCTGAAGAATTATTTGCTACGCCAAAAGGATACAAACAAGCACTTGCTGGAGTATATGGAAATCTTAGTTTAACAGGAACAGGTGATGCAGGTTCTTCGTTTTTACAAGGAATAGATGCTGGAACAAGCCAATTTGGAAGGTGTATGTGGTACTTACAAGATTTGACTACTGATGAGGTAATCTGGACGTATGAAAATGATGGAGGTGTAGCTGAATTGCAACGTAATACTTGGACTGCTGCTAATCCTATTTTACTAGGAATGTTTAGTAGAACTATGGCTGAGGTTGCGATTGCCAATGATTTTTTAAGACAATCTACGCCTGCCTTACTAAATTCTAGAGGGATTACTGCTCCTGCTGATGTTGCTGAAATCAATTTTTACAGAAATGAAGTACGTGTCTTGAGAGCTTTTGCGTATTACAATATGATGGACTTGTTTGGAAAAGCACCTTTTGTAACTGAAAATGATCCTTTAGATTTTAAAGGACCTCAATACGATAGACAACAACTGTTTACTTTTATTGAAAAAGAATTAAATGAAGTTATTCCGAACTTGAAAGCGGCAAGAACAAACGAGTACGGTAGATTAGATAAAGCGATGGCTCAAATGATCTTAGCTAAAATGTATCTAAATGCTCAAGTGTATATTGGAACGCCAAAGTATACGGAATGTATGGCTAAGTGTGCTGATGTAATTGCTGGGGGTTATGTTTTAAAAACTAATTATTTAGACAACTTCAAGGCAGATAACCATACTTCGTCTGAGATGATTTTTACTTTGCAATCGGATGGTGTCAGAACACAAAACTATGGTGCTTCTACGATCATTATCAACGGTCAAGTAGGATCACTTGAAGGCAATGGTGCTGAGTTTGGTGTTGGTGGTTTTGGAGGTGCTTTGAGAATTAGAAAACAATTAGTAGAAAAGTTTGATGGATCTCAATTTGCAACAGATGTGAGAAAAACATACACTGCAGGTTCAAGACCAATTGATATTGCTGAGCCTACAAATGCGGGGCAAGGTTATATTTTACATAAGTTTTCCAATAAAACAAGCGCAGGTGTTGCTGGTTTAAGCTCAACATTTGTTGATACTGATTTCCCTTTATTCAGGTTAGCAGATGCGTATTTGATGTATGCTGAAGCACAAATGAGAAAAGATGGTGCTACAAACTCTAATACTGCAAATACAGCATCAGCACAATCGTTGACCTATATTAATGCATTAAGACAGAGAGCTAACAATGGTTCAACTGCTGCTAATGTTATTCAAAGCCAAGTGAATTTAGATTTCATCATAGATGAAAGAGCGAGAGAATTGCACTGGGAAGGACATAGAAGACAAGATTTAATTCGTTTTAATAAGTATGGTGGTGGTAGCTATAATTGGGCTTGGAAAGGAAATGTTGCTAATGGAACTTCTTTTGGAACTAATTTAAATGTTTTTCCACTTCCTTCTGCTTCAATCGCGGCAAATCCAAATCTGACTCAAAATAACGGATATTAGACTAATCTAAAATTTATAAAGATGAAAAACACGATCAAATTATTAATTGCTTTCATCAGCTTCCTTACCTTATCATGTTCGGAAGATGTTGAAACTAAAATTGCAGCTGAGAAAGCATCTGGGATTGTCCTATTGACTCCTAATTCTAGTTTTAATCTAGTATTAGATGGTGCTAAATTAAATGACATAGCTACAACTTTTGTATGGAATGATATGTCAAATGGTACTGCGGGTACACCTGTAAGCTATACTATTGAAGCAGCTAAGGCAGGTACAAATTTTGCTGCACCAGTAGCATTAGGAACACCTACAACCAGTTTGTTTAAGGATGTAACAGTAGGGAGTCTTGATGCTGTAGCAAAAACATTAGGACTACCTTCACTTGTAGAAAATGCTATTGATGTTCGTATTAAATCATCAGCTGGAATTTCTAATGTTTTCACACTAAAGGTAACTCCTTATCAACCAAATTGGGGAATCATAGGTAGTGCGACGCCAAAAGGCTGGGATGCAAGTACAGATATGACGTACAATGCTACAACAGGTACTTATTCAATCTCTCTAGGTTTAACTACAGGTGAATTAAAGTTTAGATTAGATAACAGTTGGGCTACTAACTTTGGTGATGATGGAAATAACCTATCACTTGACGCTGGGGGAAGTAACATTGCCGTAACGGCAGGAGATTACACCATCACGGCTAACTTTACTACTAAGACGTACACAATAACTCGCCTCACTAATGCGTGGGGAATTATTGGAGACGCAACTCCAACAGGATGGGGTGCAGATACACTTATGGACTATAATCCTACGACTCAAAAGTATTCTATAACTGTAAAAATGAATGCAGGTGAATTTAAATTCAGATTAAATCGTGATTGGGGAAATAACTATGGTGATAACGATAACAATTTGTCGTTAGAATCAGGTGGTGCTAACATTGCTGTAAAGATTGCAGGAAATTATTATATCACGGCTGATTTTAATGGATTGAATTATACTATCAAACAATTATAAATACAAACAGTATGAAAAATATATCTAAATTATTAATTGCTTTTTTAAGCGTCATTACACTATCTTGTACTGATGAAATATCAGATAGAGAAGCGGTAGTTGCAAGTGCTGCACCTGAACTATTAACTCCCACGAATAATTTCAATATCGTGTTAACTAAACTAACTGAAAAGGAAGTTGCAACTACCATGGTTTGGAAAGATGCAAGTTATTTAGGAACGAATACCGTAGTAAATTATACTATTGAGATTGCAAAAGCTGGAACTAAATTCGCTTCGCCTTCAGTCGTAACAACAACTACAAACCGTTTTAAAAGTATCACTGTTGCTGAATTAAATTCAGCATTAATAAATGGTGGATTTAAAGACAAAGTGGAAAGTGAAGTGGATATTCGCATAAAATCTTCTGTTGGAGCTGTAAGTGGTGTTGAACAGTTTTCTAATTCGGTGAAAATCAAAGCAACTCCTTACCGTGTTCCTCTTGCAAGCTCTTTGTGGCTTGTGGGTGCTGCTACACCTGGCGGTTGGACTTGGGAAAATGATGCAGAAACTGAATTTCCTTTAGTGCCAGGATCCTCAAATGTTTATCAAGTTTCAATTAATTTGAATGGAGGAGAATCTTTTAGAATATTTTTAGGAAACAATTTTACAAGCAATGGCAACTGGGATGCTAGTCGAAACTATCCGTTTTATGTAAATGCTGGGTATACGATTACTCCTGAATTAGTTAATGCAAATGATGGAGATAAAAATTTCAGATATACAGGGTCTACAGGTCTAAGAGTCTTGAAAATAGACGGTACTGCTAAGACAATTACCTTAAATTAATTTTAAGATCTTTAAAGGGCTATCTCCTTGATAGCCCTTTTTTTTATTTTTCTTATTCTAACAAATATAAACTATGAAAAAAACAATACTTTTTATAGTATTTTGGATTTCTATCGCTGCATTTGCTCAACAACAAACAGTTACCAGTAGCATTAATCCTCCTACTTTTGAAGAAACTACTTCTATCACAATTACTATTAACGGTAGTAGTGTAGATGAATTAGCTTGGGGAGTATCTGGAAATGCTTTGTATATGTGGGCATGGTCTTTTGACATCAATGATGCAAATATTTTTGATTGTCCTACTAATGGTGCATGGACTGCATCTAATGAAGCGAACCGCTTTACGTATAACGCAGGCTCAGATACGTATACCAAAACTATTACTCCTAATACTTTTTACAACAGAAACGGAATAGGTCGAATAGGTTTTTTAGTCAAAGCCAAAGATGGTACGGGTGATGAAAAATCTCAAGATATAATCCATGAAGTAGGTAGTTTTCAAGTAGCCTTGACTGCTCCTGCAGAAAATAGCGCTACCATAATGACATCTGGCGGAAGTTTGAGTATTGCTGCTGCTAATACAGGCGGAATTGCTAGTTATGTGCTCAGGGCTAACGGTACAACTTTAAACACAAATGCTGCTACTTCAAGCTACTCGTATAATCATACGAGTATTACTGTAAATCAAAATTATGAGCTACAGGTTACACAAGGAACTACAGTTATCACAAAAAAATTCAGCGCCATTGTAAACCCAAATGTTGTTAACGAAGCATTGCCGGCCGGTTTAGTAGATGGGATTAATTATAATACTACCGATGCTACGAAAGCTACTTTAGTTTTAGATGCGCCATATAAAGATTTTGTCTATGTGGCCGGAAGTTTCAATAATTGGCAACCTACAGCTGCATACGCCATGAAAAAAGATCCTGCCTCGACAAAATTTTGGTTAGAACTTACTGGTTTAGCTACTCCTGCCACATATACGTATCAGTATTGGGTGGTAGACCAATCGCCTATGGCAGGAACGCCTTCTTTAGTGAAAACTGCAGATCCTTATTCTACTTTAGTGTTATCTCCTTTTGATGATGGAGGTATTCCGGCTGCAAGTTATCCTAATTTGCCTGCTTATCCAGTAGGACAAGAAAGAGAAGTTACAGTTTTACAAACAGGAAAAGTTCCTTATGCTTGGAGTGCGGCAACAACCAATTTTGTGAAACCAGCTAAAGAAAATTTAGTGGTATACGAATTGTTGGTGCGTGATTTTGATGCTAACAGAAGCTACCAAGACTTAATTAATAAGATTGATTATTTCAAAAATTTGAAAATAAACGCGATTGAATTAATGCCGGTAATGGAATTTGAGGGCAATGAGAGTTGGGGATACAATACTTCTTTTCACATGGCTTTGGATAAATTCTATGGTACTTCTGATAAGTTAAAAGAGTTTATTGATTTGTGTCATCAAAACGGAATTGCAGTTATTCTTGATGTGGCGCTGAATCATGCTTTTGGAAGAAATCCAATGGTCAGAATGTGGATGAACGATTCTGATGGCGATGGTTGGGGTTCACCATCTACTGAAAATCCGTATTTTAATACAACGGCAATGCACAGCTATAGTGTAGGTGAAGATTTTAATCATCAACAGGCAAGAACGCAAAATTATGTGCAGCGTGTCATTAAACAATGGGTAGAAGAATATAAAATTGACGGATTTCGTTGGGATTTAACCAAAGGGTTTACTCAAAATTGTCCTTCTAATGTAGTTGGTGGTCAAGAGAATTGCACGGGTAGCAGACAACAGGATAGAGTAGATGTATTACGAAAATATGCTGATTATTCTTGGAATTTAGACCCAACACACTATGCTATTTTTGAACATTTAGGAACTAATGATGAAGAACAGCAATGGGCCAATTATAGATTGAATGAAACGCCGAGCAAAGGAGTTATGATGTGGGGAATATTGACCAACGATTATAACAATTTAACAAAGGGCTACGGTGGTAATATTTCAAGAATGGTTGCGTCTAGTAGAGGTTTTACTGCACACCGCTTGATGGGATATGCAGAAAGTCATGATGAGGAACGTTTAATGTATAATAATCTACAATCGGGTAATAGTTCCGCTTCTGCTCACGATGTGAAAACATTGTCTGTGGCATTATCCAGAATGTCTGCTCTAGGTGCTGTTTCTTTATTGGTTCCTGGGCCTAAAATGATTTGGCAATTTGGCGAATTGGGATGGGAAAAATCAATTTTTTCTTGTAACAATGGATCAGTGAATACCTCTTCAGATGGTATAGCGGGTGATTGTAAATTAGATACTAAGCCTCAACCGCAATGGACTTCTAATTGGCTCGGTGATAGTAATAGGAATAAAATTTATACCGACTGGTCTAAAATGATTACTATGAAAACTACAGAACCTGTGTTTTTAGGAACAGCCAGTATTAGCAATACGAGTACTTTGTTACCTAATATTAAGATTGCGAATAATGCTCTGGCATCAACTCAATTAAAGGATGTTTTAGTGTTGGCCAATTTTAATGTCACAACTCAAAATGTACCTACTGGCTTTCCTTATCCGGGAACTTGGTATAACTTAATGGACAACACCTCTTTTGTAGTTAGCGATGTCAATGCAACGATGTCAATACCAGCAGGAGAATTTAGAATCTATGGTAATAAAGTTGCTTCATTAGCAATTGCTGATTACGAAAAAGCAGCTACAATTGCTTTATATCCAAATCCTGCATCTGATTATTTTACCTTAAACGAAACGGCCGCTAAAGTTCAGATTTTTTCTGTCACGGGACAATTGGTAAAAAGTTTTGATACTAATCAATCGGCAGGATCTGAATTTTCAGTTAGTGATTTGAATCAAGGTCTTTACATTGTAAAAGCGTTTGATGAAAATAATGAAATGACGGTATTAAAATTATTGAAAAATTAAGAATGTTTTGAATTAGTGAAAAACGGCTGTCCCTAAAAAGACAGCCGTTTTTGTATAAAAAAACTGCTCCAGAAACGAAGCAGTTTATCAACAACAAATTAAAACCTAAAATTAAATTTTACCTTCTTTGATTTCGTCCACAATTTCTGGATTCAATAAGGTTGAAGTATCTCCGAAATTAGAGTAATCTCCTTCGGCAATTTTGCGCAAAATTCTGCGCATGATTTTTCCTGAACGGGTTTTTGGTAAACCGGAAACAAACTGAATTTTATCCAATTTTGCAATTGGTCCAATATGATCAGATATATGTTGATTAATTTCTTTACTAAGGTTTTCTCTATCGCGATATTCTCCGGTTTCTTTTAGAATTACAAAACCATACAAGGCATTTCCTTTGATGTCATGTGTGAAGCCAACAATAGCACTTTCGGCAACTGCAGGATGCTCATTGATGGCATCTTCGATAGGTGCAGTTCCAAGATTGTGTCCAGAAACAATAACCACATCATCTACGCGACCCGTGATTCTGTAATACCCAACTTCGTCACGTAAAGCGCCGTCTCCAGTGAAATATTTACCTGGAAAGGTAGAAAAATAGGTGTCCTTGTATCTTTGATGATCGCCCCAAATGGTTCTGGCAATTCCGGGCCAAGGGAATTTAATACATAAACTCCCGGTAACCTGATTTCCTTCAATTTCGTTGCGTTTCTCATCCATCAAAACGGGCTGAATTCCCGGCAATGGTAAAGAAGCATACGTAGGTTTTGTAGGCGTTACAAAAGCAATTGGCGAAATCATAATTCCTCCAGTTTCCGTTTGCCACCATGTATCCACGACAGGACATTTCTTGTCTCCTACGTGGTTGTTGTACCAGTGCCAAGCTTCCTCATTGATGGGTTCTCCCACGGATCCAATTACTTTCAAAGAAGTCAATTGGTAGCGTTGCACATATTCGATGCTTTCTTTTGCCAAAGCTCTAATGGCTGTTGGTGCCGTGTAAAATTGGGTGACCTTATGCTTTTCGATAGTCTGCCAAAAACGACTGAAATCTGGATAAGACGGAACGCCTTCGAAAATTACCGTCGTAGCTCCATTCAATAACGGTCCGTAAAGAATATAGGAATGTCCGGTAATCCAACCAATATCAGCGGTACACCAAAAAATATCATTGTCTTCATAATTAAAAACATTCTTAAACGTATACGCGGAATACACCATATAACCCGCCGTAGTGTGTACCATTCCTTTTGGTTTTCCGGTAGAACCGGAAGTGTAAAGGATGAATAATGGATCTTCGGCATCCATGATTTCAGCCACATTATTATCCGAAGCTTGGTCTAGAAGTGGTTGCAACCATTGGTCACGACCTTCTTTCATCTCAATAGTTGAGTTGATTCTTTTAGCAACTAATACGTTCTCAACGCAAGGACAATTCAATAAGGCTTCATCAACAATACTTTTTAAATCAATCGTTTTGTTCCCACGATAGCCACCATCTGAGGTGATGACCATTTTACATTCGCTGTCGTTGATTCTTGCTGCTACTGCCGAAGCGGAAAATCCTGCAAAAACAACCGAGTGAATGGCTCCAATTCTGGCACACGCCAAAGTGGTAATTGCTAATTCAGGAATCATGGGTAGGTAAATACAAACACGATCTCCTTTTTGTATGCCTTGTTCTTTTAAGACATTTGCCATTTTGCAAACACGTTCGTACAATTCATTATACGAAATATGTAAAGCTTCTTCATTTGGATCATTTGGTTCAAAAATGATAGCTGTTTTATCTCCTTTTTTGGCAAGATGTCTGTCGATACAGTTTTTTACAATGTTTACTTTAGCATTCGTAAACCATTTTATATCGGCTTCAGCCATATTAAAGTCTACAACTTTATCCCACTCTTGGTACCAAGTAAAATTTTCAGACGCCACTTTGTCCCAGAATTTTTTGGGTTCACGAACTGATTTTTTGTAATGTTTAAAGTATTCTTCTAAATTATTAATTTTATAGTAACTCATGATTTTGGTAAATATTAAATATGATAAACGCCTATTTTATACTTTTTTAATGTGGTAACGATTTCGTGGACAATGGATTCGTCATCAATGGTGGACGGAATCTGAAATTCGGCACCATCGGTAATGCTTCGCATCAGTTTTCGGAGGATTTTTCCTGAGCGCGTTTTTGGTAATCGTTGTACAATAACTACATTTCTCAAGGAAGCAACTGCCCCAATTTGGTGTCGAACCAGTTTAATTATTTCTTGTTCCAATTGATACTGTTCGATTTCATCTCCTGATTTGGTTACCACCAAAGCCAAAGGAATTTGTCCTTTCAACTCATCTTGAATTCCAATAACGGCACATTCAGCAACGGAACGGTGGGAAGCAACGACTTCTTCCATTTCAGCCGTTGACAATCGATGTCCCGCTACATTTATCACGTCATCCGTTCTTCCGGTGATGAAAATATATCCGTCTTTATCTTTATAGCCTCCATCGCCAGACAAATAATAACCGTCAAATTTGCTGAAATAACCTGCTTTGAAACGTGCTTCGTTTTCCCAAATGCCCAACATATTTCCAGGAGGCAATGGCAGTTTTACAACAACCAAGCCTTCTTCATTGGCTTTTAATTCATCGCCGTTTTCATTAAAAATCCGGATGTCATACCCACAAACTGCTTTTGTTGCTGAACCGGATTTCACAGGCATTTTTTCAATACCAAGAGAATTGGCAATCATTGGCCAGCCTGATTCTGTTTGCCACCAATGGTCAATTACAGGAATGGGAATGTGTTTTTGATACCATTCTAATGTGGCATTATCACAGCGTTCTCCCGCCAAAAATTGGTTTTTAAGAACGCTCAAATCATATTGTTTGATGAATTCTCCGTTGGGATCTTCTTTTTTGATGGCTCTGATGGCGGTTGGAGCCGTAAACATGGTGCTCACTTTATGCTCCGAAATTATTCTCCAAAACGTACTTGCATCGGGAGTTTTTATGGGTTTTCCTTCAAAAATTATGGTTGTATTTCGGTTTAATAATGGTCCGTAAAGAATATAGCTGTGACCTACTGCCCAACCCATATCTGATGCTGCCCAGAAAGTTTCATCTTCTTTGACATTATAGATGTATTTCATAGAAAATTTCAATGCTACGGCATATCCACCAGTGTCTCTTATAATTCCTTTCGGTTTTCCCGTAGTGCCAGATGTGTATAAAATATACAGCGGATGATTTGAATTCACAGGAACACAAGGGGTTTCTTCGGATCCATAAACTAAGGCATCGTAATCTACATCGTACTTTTTAAACGGAATTCGGGCGCCTAATTTTCTATTGAAAACAATTACTTTTTTCGGTCGGTGTGAAGCAAGTTCAATGGCCTCGTCGACCAAAGGTTTGTAAGCAATTAATCGATCAATCTCAATTCCAGATGATGCTGTTATGATTGCTCTTGGTTTGCAATCATCGATTCTGATGGCTAATTCATGAGGCGCAAAACCTCCAAAAACAACTGAATGAATCACTCCAATTCTCGCGCAAGCCAACATGGCAAAGGCGGTTTGTGGAATCATTGGCATGTAAATTATGGCCGTGTCTCCTTTTTTCAATCCCAGTGACTGCATGCCTCCGGCTAATTTTGCCACTTCGGTTTTTACTTCTGAATAGGTGTATTTTTTTATAGTTTGCGTTACTGGGGAATCATAAATAAAGGCGGTTTGATCGCCATATCCATCTTGAATATGCTTGTCTAATGTGAGATAACAAATATTCAATTCGCCATCTTTGTACCAAAGTGGATATCCATTTTCATCTTTCGACAAAATCGTTTCCGGTTTACTATACCATTCAATTTCATTGGCCTGTGCTGCCCAAAATGCTTCTGGTTGGTCGATGCTTCGGGTATAAATTTCCTCGTATTTCATGGTGTTGAATTTGTTTCTTATTGAATTAAATCCTGTACTTGTTCTACTAATTTTTTGACTGAAAAAGGCTTTACCACATATAAATTTGCACCTAATGCAAGTCCTTTTTCAATGTGTTTTTCTTTGTTTTTTGCCGAAAGGAAAATGACTTTGCAGTGCCGCAATCGTTCGTCTTTTTTTATTTGTTCCAATGTGGCAAAACCATCAACCATAGGCATCATAACATCCAGAATAATCACATCCGGAAGTTGTACTTTCAAAATATCTAAAGCCTCTTGGCCGTCGCGCGCTATAAAAACTTCAAAATTGTTCTTTTTGAAAGTATATTCCAGAGCCATTACAATATTTGGCTCGTCATCTACAATTAAAATTTTCTTCATTTTCAGCTGTTTTCTGTTGTATTATAATTGGGTAATGTAAAGATGAAAGTGGCTCCGTCAGTTACATTGTTTTCACTCCAAATGCTTCCTTTATGGTGTTCTATAATTTGTTTGCAAATGGCTAATCCTAATCCGCTCCCTACTGGTTTCTTTATATTCTGGTTTCTGGATTGATAGAATTTATCAAAAATTGCTTCAGCATCTTCTTCTTTAATGATTTTACCATTATTGTGAATTTTGACTTCTATATTGGTTTCATTTTCAAGTATCGAAATAGCTATTTTTCCATTTGTTTCTGAACAAAATTTTATAGCATTCGATAACAAATTATGAATGACCTGAACAATGCGTTCTTCATCGTAAAAAGCTCTTATTACCTTGTTTGAATCATCAAATTCAATGCGAATTTTTTTGTTTTTAATTAATTGATTTAAGGATTCTAAGGTGTTTTTAATGGTTTTTGTAATGTTGTTTTTAGACAAATAAATCTTTTGTTTTCCGGTTTCAAATTTTTCTAAATCCAGAATTTTATCAATCAAACGATTCAAACGATCGGACTCCGATATGATGTTTTGCAAAAACTGCTTTCTCAACTCCTCCGGAATGTCGTCATCATCGTGAAGGATTTCACTCGCTGCACGAATGGCGGTTATTGGTGTTCTCAATTCATGGGTAACCGTATCCAGAAATTCATCTTTTTGAATGTCTTTGTTGACCAGTTCCTGATTGGCATTTTTGAGTTGTTCGGATATTTTTTTTAATTCATTCGAAGTGTCAGTCAACTTTTTGTTGATGATGATATTCTCTTTGGATTCCTCCAAAATTCGCAATACTTCGGGCAAACTGATTTTATCTTCTTTGACCACACTCGATATTAATATTTTGGCGGAAGCCGTACCAATGTGACCTGTTAATAAATTTTCGGCAAACTTTATAAATCGGGCATCGGCAGTCGTAATATTTTTATCGATGTTGTATTTTAAATTGAAAATAGTCAACGCTCGTTTTGTTCGGTCTTCGCCAAGAAAGCGCTGCAACACTTTTTGAATATCCGAGATGTAAGCGGTTCCTTTCCACACAAAAGCGTTTTCGTGATTGGTAATGTATTTGTCAATATCCACAAACATTTCGGCATAATTACGTTCTCTGTAATTTCCTTTGAAACTCACCGATACTGCAGCATAACTCATGATATTAATTAATAAGCTCCAAAAAACAGCATGCGGAATAGGCTCTAAATAATCCAACCCAAAAAGTTGAAAAGGCTTTAAGAGGGAAATTCCCCAAGGTCCTTCGGTAACAAAAAGACTGACTGAATTAGTCATTCCGGTTGCATACGGAATTAGTAAGGTATAAAAACAAACAGCAAATCCGAGAATGATTCCTGTGATAGCGCCATTTTTTGAGCCTCTTCGCCAAAAGATAGCGCCAAAAAAGGAGGGCGCTAATTGGGCAATGACTACAAATGCTACTAAGCCTATTGAAACCAGTGAATAGTCTAAAATAAATAATCTGTAAATGGCATAGGCCAAAATAATTAGAGAAAAAATTCCAATTTTACGACTGTTTACGATGCGTTTGCTATTTTTTTCTTGCGACGAATTTTCTAAGGAGCCAATAAAGCCATACGGAATCAATAAGTTGTTACTTAACATTGTGGCTAGAGATATAGACGAAACGATAATCATTGAAATCGCTGCAGAAAATCCACCTAGAAAGACCATCACTGTCAATATATTATTGTCAAATAACTGAGGAATCAGCAGTGAATAGGTGTCTGCATTATGGTCTTTGCCTTCAAAAAGAATATTACCGCCCCATGCTATTGGGAATACAAAAAGGTTGAAAAGTAGTAGGTACAACGGAAAAAGCCAAATGGCTGTTCGGATGTGACTTTCTTTATTGTTCTCGACAATCGCCGTGTGGAATTGTCTTGGCAAAAGGAAAATAGCAAACATGGATAGAATACAAAGGAAAAACCAGTTGATTCCGTTTGTAATGCCGCCAATCGTATTTTTTTTATCGAAATCTTTAAGGATAGCCGCTTTTTGATAAATATCATCAAAACCGTCAAAAACAAAATAGGTAACATAAATACCTACGATCAAAAAGAAAACTAACTTCAGGATAGATTCCATAGCCACGGCGGTTACTATTCCGCGTCTTTTTTCGGAAGCGTCTACATATCTTGTTCCGTAATAGGAGGCAAAAAGGGCTAAAGCAAGACATACGTAGGTTGTAGTATCAGTAAAAATATTTGAACTTGCTTGTGTTTTTGTAACAATATGAAAGGTATCTGATATCGATTTAAGTTGTAGGGAAATGTAGGGTAAAATTCCAGAAATACAAACTATGGTAACTAATGCTCCCAGAAATCTACTGTTTCCGTATCGTAAAGAAATAAAATCTGCAATGCTGGAAATTTTATTTACTCTCGAAATTCGGATAATTTTTTTCAGAATGATCATCCACGTTGGGATAATTAATATGGGGCCTAAATAAATGGGTAAATAACCCAAACCAGATTCTGCAGCAACACCAATACTTCCGTAATAGGTCCAGGCTGTACAATATACGGCTAATGAAAAGGAATAAATGTAGGGATTATTTGTCCATTTAGAATGGTTTCTTTTTTCGGACCAATAGGCAATGTAAAAAAGAATCGACAAATAAAGCACCAATATTAATAAGAGTCCAATGCTATTCATAATATCTTTTTATAATTAGGTACGATATGGCGATTGAAAACAGCCAAGCCGAGAAGATATAAATATAGATTATTGGGAATCCAAAAAGTGGTTGTGAACTGTCAAATAGCAGCAAGAGAGGCGCGTTCAAAGCCAATAATATTAGCATTGAAAGGATAACCAACTTTTGTTCATGTCTCTTTTTCATACGATGGTGCAGTTTGTTTTGCAGCGGAATGTGCATTCGTCTTTTTGTTATAATTCTGTTTTAGAATCGAAGGCTTAAATTAAAAAAAACAAACAACCTCTGTAAATTCATGCAGAGACTGTCTATTTTGGTAATGGTTTGGTTAACTGTCTTTTTCATCGTAATCTCCCATTAAGGAGAAGTAACCAAAAGTGCCGAGTCCTAAAACCACAAGCGGTAGCAGTATGAAAAATATGATTATTCCGAAAACTAAATCTTCCTGTTTGCCGGAGGTCAATTTTCCTCCAAAAATGTCAATGCAATAATAGGCCGTAGCAACTGCTAATGCAATCCAAACTAATCCTAAAAGTCTTTTTATCTGATTCATAGCTGTGTTTTTATTCGTGAGCGTTTTTATCTTTATTTTTAATGTAAACCATTCCAACTACAAAACTGACTGCAGCGATAACAATTGGATACCAAAGTCCTTCCAGGTAAAACTCCGGATGGCCTAAGTCTTTTGCATTTGTCACAAAATAGGTTGAAATAGCAGGAAGTAACCCTCCAAAAATCCCATTTCCTACGTGATATGGCAATGACATTGATGTGTATCTAATTTTTACCGGGAACATTTCAACTAAGAACGCTGCAATAGGACCATAAACCATAGTTACAAAAATTACTTGTACAAATACTAAAAATATCAAAGCCCAATTGTCACTGGAGTTAATTTTAATAGTGGTTTTAGTTTCTGTTTTAGGTTTACCATCTACAACTTTAGCTGTACCGTTTTCTAAAGGTACCGTTTTTACTTCTACTAAAGTTGTTCCATCTGAATACCCTTTGTTAGTCGTGTAGATAGAATCCATGGTTTGCTTTTTATTTTCTTTCAATTCAGCAAGTACCGTAGTTTTTTCGACCATTTCGGTTTTGTTTTTCACCGATGTGGTTTCGTACATTTGTTTGTAGATTGGTCGGTATAATAAAATGGCCAATAACATTCCGCCCATCATAATGTATTTTCTACCTACTTTATCACTCAACCAACCAAAAAACACGAAAAATGGGGTTCCAAGAATTAAAGCAACTCCTAATAAGGTATCCACTTGAGAGGAGTCAATGGACATTACTGTTTTCATGAAATTCATTGCGTAAAACTGACCAGTATACCAAACAACACCTTGCCCCATTGTAGCTCCAAATAAAGCCAATAATACAAATTTCATATTGTAACGATTTCCAAAACTTTCTTTCAAAGGATTTGTACTTGTTTTTCCTTCGCTTTTAGCTTTGGCGAAAACAGGTGATTCATCCATGTTTTTTCTAATCAAATATGAAACTCCAACCATAACTATCGATAACCAAAACGGAACTCTCCATCCCCATTCATCAAATTGTTCTGGTGTTAAGATATTTCTTGTAGCAAGAATTACCATTAAAGAGATGAATAAACCCACCGTTGCAGTAGTCTGAATCCAAGAAGTCCAATATCCTCGTTGACCTACAGGAGCATGCTCAGCCACATAGGTTGCGGCTCCACCATATTCACCACCCAGTGCAAGACCTTGTAATAAACGAAGAATTAATACTAATAAAGGCGCCATGAATCCAATAGTTTCATAACTCGGTATACAGCCTATAAGGAAAGTTGCTCCACCCATTAATAAAAGCGTAACCATAAACGTATATTTTCTTCCAATTAAATCGCCTAATCTACCAAAGAAAAGGGCTCCGAAAGGACGAACTACGAATCCTGCTGCGAATGTTGCCAAGGTTGATAAGAAGGCTGCTGTAGGATTATCTGAAGGGAAAAATTTAGTTGAAATTACGACGGCTAAACTTCCAAAGATGTAAAAGTCATACCATTCGATCATAGTACCCATTGAGGATGCGGAAATGACTTTCCAAATTCCTTTTGTTGATTTTGTACTCATAAATTTATATTTTTTTAAAATTGGTTTATAGATAGATTTGAATTTGTACTATGAAGTCTCCCAATGATCCAGAACGAGTCGTTGGAGCTGTATAAACAGGTCTAGTAGAATATTGTGCTGTTATTTTTGCATGATGGCCGTCTAGGAAAAAGTTAGATCCTACGTCAAACTGTGTGCTTAATTGTTCCAAAGCATCAAATTTTTTATAGGTAACAGCACCAAAAGGCTGGATACGAATTTTAGGTTTTGCGTCTTTACATGGTAATAAAACACCCGCTTGTGTGTACCAAATATTTCCAGAACCCATCGTTGGCTGTGCATTTCCAGCCCCCGCTATAGCTCTATTCCCTGTGAAATTTGGATCTACTGAGCCAATATTCATAATCCCAACATTACGCAAATAATTAGGACCAAAATCATAATCATATAGTACACTGTAAGCTGTAACGGCCATTTTATTTTCTTTTTTTCCAATAGGCATATCAAGAAAAACATCGGCAGAGAAAAGTTTGATATCGTGTTTGTTGATAGTGCTGTTTACAGAAGTTTTTGTGGCATCAGGCGCGGTGTAAAAACCAGCGCCAATGTTGAATACTTTTTTAGTTCCTAAATAGCTGCCTACTTTAAAAGGCAATACATTAGCTTCTTGTTCTAAAAATTGATACTCAAAATAACCTGCTTTAGACCATTTAGTGTTGCCACTATTGTCAACCGCTACTGCATTATCGGCTGCTGTTACATTAGTAGGGACTAAATTTGTAGCATACGGTTTATTATAACTCATTCTGTATTCTAACTTACCGTATTTTCCTTTAGCGAATAAACCTACTTGTCTGGCAAACTGATCGGAGTTCTCTATTAATGGCCAGTTAAAAATAGGGGCGTCTATGGTTAAGAAGTTTAGTGTTGAAGCCATCGTAAGTCTAGACAATCCCATGTAGTAGTGCAATCCAGCACCAAGGGTAAAACTAAATTTCTTGTCTTTTTCTGGCAATACAACTGCATATTCATTCCATGCGTCATGAAAAAATAAACCAGGTTTTTTTCCGGCACCGTAGCCACCAGTACCTGAGGTTCCTGCTGCACCGCCATTAATAAAAGTTTGGTTGTTGATTCCAAAATGGGTTAAGATCATGTATCTTTTGGATACTTGAGCATACGCTAGAAAACGCAAACGTCGATTACCAATATCTGTTGCAGTTGATGTTGGCTCCCCTCCAATCATGGTTCCGGGATTCATCTGTGCAGAACGAAACCAGATTTGGTTCCACGCAATTACTCGCATGAATTTGGAACCGTCTTCGTTCAGGTTAAATTTCAATCCAGCGCCATAGTCAGTGGAGCCTTGTGAAAATCCTTTGAGTGACAGTAAGAGTACTGCCACCAAAAAAAATATTTTTTTCATAAATAAAATTTGGTTAGTAAATGGTTAGTAAATGGTTGGTTAATAAAGTGCCAAATTCTATTATTTTATTGTTAAAAAAAATTTAGATATATTTATGTGTAAACTGCTATAGTTAATCTTTAAATCGCTCCCATTTTATAAGCATAAATTTATCTCCTAGTTCGGTTATGATCATGCCTGCTCCAGATAATTGTTCTTTGTTTTTAAGGTATTCAATAAGCTCTAAATGACTTAATATCTTGTAAGTAGGATGGTAGTTGGCATGCGATGGTTTTTTTATGTTGAAGGTCTTAACCCAGTTGCCTACAGTGACGTGGGAGACGCCTATAATTCGCTCAATTTCACGAAAACTCAACCCTTCAAGGTATAGTTGCAATGCCTTGGTTACATAGTAATCATCGATCTTTTTGCCTATTTTATTTACCGTAAAAAAATAGTTACATTTTTTACATAAGTACCTTTGTTTACTGTTGATTATGCCACTTTTTATAATGTGGTTATTTTGGCATTTTGGACACGTTAAAAGTTCCATATATATAAATTTTGCATAAATATAGCAATTTAGCAATTATATAAAAATGAATTGTCCAAGTAATCTGTTTTAATTTAGTGAAAGATGCATTTTTATTATAAAAAATGTACGTGGTTGATAATTTTTATCCTTTTAAACAAATATTTCACTTTCAACTGTAGGTATATCTTGAAATCGATTTGTTTAAAAATTCGCTCTTATGGTTTTGATACGATTTTTAAAGTAAAAGATATTTTTATAAAAAGCATGTAACTAATATTGTTTAGAGGCACGAGGGGAATGCACGCGGTCAATGTCATTAGGTTAAGGAATAATCCCTATGATTGTGTCATTCCGACGAAGGAGGAATCTCAACAAACGTGCGCAAAAAACAGAGATTCCTCGTTCGTCGGAATGACAAATAAACACTTAACTTAATGACATTGCAGCACGATAGATTCTGGTATTTTAGTAGTTTAACTGGATTAATTGTTTTAGGGAATAATGTATTGCAATGGATTCGTTTTGCGTAAGGTTCAGATTGTGAAAACGGTATTATGAAAATAGTTCGTGATTTTTAGCCCTGATGGAAGCGGCATCCTCGTAGCGTAGCAAAGAGATAGAGCGTACAGCAGGAGGATTTATTCTTGAAAATGGCAATCATTCTGCTCCAACTTATCAATTAGACCAAACCTTTTTAGTAGTTTTACTGTAACACATTTGTAATATGACACTCTTACTGTTGAATCTATTGTAAAAAATATACTTTATGAAAAAAATCATTTTAAGTGCTGTTGTGCTTTGTTCAACGTGCTTGTTACAAGCACAGTCCATCAATACAATTATTAATAAAAACGACGTTACTAAAATTGAGAAAACACTCGCGGCAGATGATATGCAAGGCCGTAGAGCATTTACTCCGGGTATTGATAAGGCTTCCTCTTTTATTGAATCTGAATTCAAGAAAATAGGCTTACAAACCTTTAACGGTGCGAAAAATTTTAAGCAGGAGTTTTTCATGACCGAGTCTAAAAATAGTAGTATCAAAGTGCTTATTGATGGTAAAACAATGGATGAAGTAGATGTAGTTTCTTTTTCATACCAACCGCAAGTCCTTATGACTGAAAAAAGCGACGTTCAAGTTGTGAAAATTAATGCTGGAGATAAATTTGGTCCAAAATTTTACGAATACTATCAAGGCGGTAAGAATCTTTTGGTTTTAGTAGATGCCTCTTTCAAATCCCGAATTCAAAATGTAAAGCACATTCCGCAAATGAGTGCTAATCCTGCCGGTAATACGGTAGTTTTTGTTTTTGGAACAATGGAAGCAACACAATTCTCTATTGAAGGTACTAACGTAGTCACAAAAAAAGCATTAAATAATGTAGTAGGTGTCATAGCAGGAAAAAGTAAGCCAAATGAATATGTAGTGTTTTCTGGGCATTATGATCATTTAGGTGTTGGGTCACCAGCCGAAGGAGAACAACATGATGCAACTGATTCTATTTACAATGGTGCCAATGATGATGCTGCGGGAACAACAGCCGTGATCATGTTGGCCAAATATTTTAAAAAACTAAATAATAATGAGCGCACAATCCTATTTACCACATTCGTGGCTGAAGAAATAGGAGGTTATGGCTCTCAATATTTTTCAAAACAATTAAATCCAGAGCAGGTTGTGGCTATGTTTAACCTAGAAATGATAGGAACGGAATCAAAGTGGGGTAAAAATTCTGCTTACATAACTGGTTTTGAAAAATCAAGTATGGGAGAAATACTTCAAAAAAATTTAGAAGGATCAGCGTTTAAATTTTATCCAGATCCTTATCCAGAACAACAGTTGTTCTATCGTTCAGATAATGCTACGCTCGCTAAGCTTGGCGTTCCAGCACACACGATTTCTACCTCAAAAATGGATAGCGAACCTAATTATCATAAAGTAAGCGATGAAATAGAAACTTTAGATATGGTAAACATGACTGAAATTATAAAAGCTATTGCAATTAGTTCGGCTTCAATCATCAACGGAAAGGATACGCCATCACGTGTTGACAGTAGTACTTTGATTAGAAAATAATAAACTTCTACATTTTCATTTCTAATACTGAGAATGTGCGACAATGGGTAATTATTTGCAATTTATAAGCAGATAATTGCCCATTTTTGTTTGGTTTATTTTGCTTATTTTTTATTTGATTTTTTAACCATTTGAAGAGGATCTCATAGCTACGGACTGTATAAAATGATGTTCCTTAGGTATAGCAAAGTTTTATAAATCGATGGTTAAAATAAAACTTGTGTTTTAAGTGATGGCTAAAATTTAATGACGTACTTTAATAAAGCACTAAATTTCTTTGCGACAGATTTCAAAAATTAGCACAAATTAATTCGTTATGTAATTTTAAAAATCTTTTTAATCCTTCTAATCTGTGGAAAAAAAACTCCTTTAATAATTGGGACAATATATCTTTCATGCTAGTTAATGAATGATTTAAGTGTAAAGTAATTTTAGTTTAGAAGCCAATTTTTATAAATAAAAATTGCAATTTTTCAGGTACACTACATAAAACAAAAAACCCACTAATTTCTTAGTGGGTTTTGGTGGTACCTCCAGGGATCGAACCAGGGACACATGGATTTTCAGTCCATTGCTCTACCATCTGAGCTAAGGTACCTCGCTGTTGCGGGTGCAAATATAGAATCATTTTTAGTTTATCCAAAACATTTTTTAAAAAAAATCAATTCGTACCTTCGCCTCCATAAAAACTTAGTTATGATTTTAGTTATTGATGTTGGAAACTCCCGAATTAAAGCCGCTGTTTTTGAGGGTGATACCCTTTTTGAAATTTTTATTTTCTCAAAGATTGAACTGCAAAAAAAAATTGAAAATATTTTAAAAAATTTTGAGAATATAGCAGATTTGGTCGTTTCGTCTGTTGGTGATGTCGAAAAACAATCTTTTTTGGAGTATGACAATCGGGTAAATGTTCATTTTTTAAATCATGACGATCCTTTTCCGTTTAACAATAGTTATGCAACACCTGCAACATTAGGCATAGATAGAATGGTTCTTGCTGCCGGAGCAACATTGCAGTTCCCAATGATGAATCGATTGGTTATCGATGCAGGAACGTGCGTTACTTATGATTTTATTGATATTGAAAATAATTATTTAGGTGGCGCTATCTCACCAGGACTGCGACTACGCTATGAAGCATTGCATAATTTTACCGCTAAGCTTCCCTTATTGTCTTTGGATAGTCCAAAAAATTTCATTGGAAACGCTACAACGGAATCCATTCATTCTGGCGTAGTGAATGGTCTTGTGTTTGAAATCGATGGTTTTATAGAGGCGTACGAAGCAAAGTATTCAAATTTTATAATAATTTTAACGGGTGGAGATGCAGATTTTTTGGCTAAACGATTAAAAAATACCATATTTGCCAATTCAAATTTTCTTCTGGAGAGTTTGAACCAAACATTTCAATATAAAATCAAAAATGATTAAAAAAATTCTAGTAAGCGCTTGTTTGCTTTTATCATTAGTGTCTTTTGCACAAGAAGGCACATCATCACCGTACTCTTTTTATGGGATTGGGGATGTAAGGTTCAAAGGAACGCTTGAAAATCGTTCTATGGCTGGTGTTGCTGTTGAGCAAGATAGTATTCACATGAATATTCAAAATCCAGCAAGTTATGCAAATCTTAAGCTTACAACTTTTACTTTAGGTGGTACATATGCGACAGCAACTTTAAAGAACTCAACAGAATCTGCGAAAGCTACAAGAACAACGCTAGATTATATGGCAGTTGGATTGCCTTTGGGTAAGTTAGGAGTTGGTTTTGGATTGATTCCTTATTCTTCTGTTGGATATAAAATTAAGTATGACGCAGAAAATGATACAGAAAACAGCAGACGTTTTAATGGTACTGGTGGTTTAAACAAAGCATTTTTGGGCGTTGGATATCAAATAAATCGTAAGTTAAGCGTTGGTGCGGATGCAAATTATAATTTTGGAAAAATTGAAAGTACAAGCTTTGAATATATTAACGGAGTTCCAGTAGGGACACGCGAATTGAATTCAGCGGATTTATCAGGAGTAAATTTTAATTTTGGAATGATGTATCAAACCAAGGTTTATAAAAAAATATCAATTTTTAGTAGTTTAACGTATTCATTAGAAAGCACTTTAAATTCTAAAAATACTCGAAATATTGCTACAGTAGTTTTTAATTCGAATTTTGATTTGGGAGTTGTTGATGCTTTGGATGATGTAAAGTCAGAAGTTAGTCTAACCATGCCAAGTAAAATAGCCTTGAGTGGAGGAATAGGAGAAGCTCGAAAGTGGCTTGTAGGAGGGAAAATTGCTTATGGCAAAACTTCAGGTCAGGCAAATAATTATAACGATCAGGCTAATGTGGGCTATGGTAAATACGGTAGCGTAAGCTTAGGAGGTTATTTTATTCCGAATTATAATTCGTTTACGAGTTATGCTAAAAGAATTGTTTACAGAGCTGGTCTTAAATATGAAAAAACAGGATTAGTGATCAACAATGAGTCTATCAATGATATGGGAATGACTTTTGGTTTAGGATTGCCAATAACAGGGACTTTTTCGAATGTAAATTTTGGTTTCGAACTAGGGAAAAAAGGGACTACAAAAGCAGCTCTTGTTCAGGAAAACTATGCAAATTTAAGTGTGAGTTTCTCACTTAACGATAAATGGTTTGAAAAACGAAAATTCAACTAACAACAAGGATTGGTAGCAGTGCCAGTTGTCTATGCAAAGTATAGCGTATGACTTTAGTCCAAAAAAAGTATATCAAATTAGTTGTCACGGTATTTGCCGTGACACTGTTTTTTGGGTGCGAAAGTAATTTTAAGGAAATTCAAAAAATTAACTTCTCTGAATTTGTTCCTGGTAGTGATGCAGATATGGTAAATTTAAAGTATACCGACTCAGGCAGAATTACAGCCATTTTGGTTAGTTCTAAAATGTTAGATTACACCAGTGTTGATTTTCCTTTTACTGAATTTCCAAAAGGGATTGACGTCACTTTATTTGATAAAAAGGCAAAGAAAACATTCATAAAATCCAATTATGCGATTTCCTACAAAGGAACCAACATTATTGATTTGCAAGGAAAAGTAAAAATTTCTACTGAAGATGGGAAAACCTTAGAGACGGAGCAATTGTATTTTGATCAAAAAAACGAATGGTTTTTTACAGAAAGAAAATTTAAATTATCAGATCCAAAGGGAACTTCCAATGGGCAAGGAATCGATTTTAGCAAAGACTTTAAAGTGATAAATTCCCAAAAAATAACTGGCGAAATACAATCTGCCGATTAATATCAAAACAATATGAACTACTTAAAATATACACAATACGTTTATCTGGTTTTTGGAGCGTATTTTATTTACGACGGAATTACTAAATTAAGTGATCCTTCAGGGACCTTTTGGTTGAGTTTCATGATTGCAGGATTGGCTATTTTTATGTTTTTCTTTAGACGTAAATTTGCCAAAAAATTTGAGGATCGAAACAAAAAATCCTAGTAAATGGAAATTAGTATTATCATATTGTGTCTAATACTAAGTGCTTTTTTTTCAGGAATGGAGATAGCCTTTGTCTCTTCCAATAAAATTTATCTTGAGATTGAAAAAAAACAAGATAATTTCGTTTCAAAAATTCTGACAAAGCTTACAGAAAAACCAACTAATTTCATCGTTACAATGCTTATTGGTAATACCATGGCTACAGCGGTCTATGGTTTTTTTATAGGCAAACTCGTGCTGCTGTGGTTTGGGGATTTGTCATTTCATTTTTCTAATGGGTTTATTCTGCTGTTGCAAATCGTGATTTCGACATTCGTAATTTTAATTACTGCAGAGTTTTTACCTAAAGTTTTTTTTCAAATTTATGCCAATTCTTTGATTAAGATTTTTGCTGTCCCAGCATTCGTATTTTACAAGTTATTCTATTTGATAGCGGCCTTTTATATTGGGGTTTCAGATTTTATCTTACGCAAATTCTTTAAAACAGATGGAGATACAATTCAGTTGTATTTTAGTAAAATCGAGCTAGGGAATTACATTACAGAGCAAATGAGTAGCGTGGAGGATAATGAGATGGTAGACTCTGAAATACAAATGTTTCAAAACGCATTAGAATTTTCAGGTGTAAAGGCCAGAGATGTAATGAGTCCGCGTACTGAGATTATTGCTGTAGATTTATTTGATTCTATTGAAAATCTTAAAGAATTGTTTATCGAGACAGGCTATTCAAAAATAGTAGTGTATCAAAATTCGCTAGATGATATTATTGGGTATGTGCATTCATTTGATTTGTTTAAAAAGCCAAGAAATATTAAAGAGGTGGTAATTTCGGTTGAGTTTGTTCCTGAAACTATCTTTATAAAGGATGCTATGAATTTGCTAACTAAGAAACGTAAAAGCGTAGCAGTAGTTATAGACGAATATGGCGGAACCTCAGGAATTATAACTATTGAGGACATCGTAGAGGAGCTTTTTGGGGAAATAGAAGACGAGCACGATTCAAATGAAGAGCTAATAGAAAAAGACTTGGGTGATGGGGTTTTTATTTTTTCTACTCGATTTGATGTTGAATATTTAAACAACACTTACAAGTTTGCTATTCCAGAAAGTGATTCCTATGGTACACTCGGGGGTTTTATAGTCGATTTCACAAAAGAAATTCCTCAAAAAGGAGAGGTGATTACCATTGGTAGCTATCATTTTATCATTGAAGAGGCCACAAATAAGAAAATAGAATTAGTAAAAATGACACGGCAAGAGTGATTTTTTTTAGGAAAATAAAATTTCTTGCAAAATAAAACGCTACTAGTATAATTATTAATTAGATAATTGTATTTTCGCAAACTGATTATAAAAATTAACAACAAAAAAATGGCAGTTTTACAAAAAATTAGACAACGTTCACTTCTTCTCATACTCGTTATTGGGTTTTGTTTATTAGCTTTTATCATAGGTGATATTTTTAATAGCGGTGGTTTCAATAGTACATCAAAAGATGTAGGAAGCATTGATGGAAAAGATATTTCTTTTGAAGATTTTAGAGTGAAAGTAAGTAATGTAGAAAAAAGTGGTCAGGGTATTACTTCAACTGAGGCAGCAAACAGAGTTTGGGAGCAAGAAGTTTCTGTGGCTTTACTCACAACTGAATTTGAGAAACTAGGACTTAGAGTAGGTGAAAAGCACTTATTAGAAGTTTTGAAAGCGGATCAAAACATTGGAGGAAATCCATTATTTTTAAATGCTGCAGGTGTATTTGATGTTGTAAAATTCAAAGAATATTTCAAGGCAAACCCTGCTCAAGCTCAATTCTTAAAAGATAGAGAAAAGGATGCCGACTTGAATGCAAAATACCAAATGTATACTACCATGATCAAAGCGGGTGTATACACAACTGAAAGCGAAGGAAAGTTTAAATACGAAATGGAATCAAACAAAGTGAACTTTGCATATGTAGCAGGTTTATACTCTACAATTAAGGACAGTGATGTAAAAATCACAGATGCTGAGATTGTTGATTTCATGAAGAAAAATGAAAAAAAATACAAAGCAGAGGAGTCTCGTGAAGTAGAATATGTTTTGATCGAAGATAAAGCTTCGCCTGCTGACGAAACAGAAGTTAAAACAAAAATAAATTCATTGTTGTCTGGAAGTGTAGTTTACAACCAAGCTACAGGTAAAAACGATACGTTGCCAGGATTTAGAACTACTGCAAACACAATTGATTTTGTGAACTCTAATTCAGATGTTCCTTACGATTCAACTTATATTGCTAAGAAAGATTTACCTGCAGTAGATGCAGACAAGTTGTTTAACCTTCCTGCAGGTGCTGTTTATGGGCCGTATATATTTGGAAAATACTATTGTATTTCTAAATCTTTAGGTATGAAATCTGGTGTTAATGCCAAAGCGAGTCATATTTTAATTGGATATGAAGGTTCACAAGTTCCAAATCAAAAAGAAAAAAGAACGAAAGAGGAAGCGAAAGCTAAAGCTGAAAGTATTTTGGCACAAGTAAATGCTAATCCAGATAGTTTCATGATGTTGGCTTTTACTAATTCTGATGATTCATCTGCACAACAAGGTGGCGATTTAGGAAGTTTTGGTCCAAACCAAATGGTGAAACCTTTTAATGATTTCGTATTTAGTAACGGCATTGGTAAAGTTGGTTTAGTAGAAACTGCTTTTGGTTTTCATATTATTAAAATCACTGACAAGCAAGACGGAATCCGTTTGGCTACCGTAGCTCAAAAAATCGAAGCTTCAGAAGCAACTTCTGATAAAATTTTTACGCAAGCAACTAAGTTAGAAATGGATGCTGCAGATAAAGACTTTAATAAAGTAGCAAAAGGAATGGGACTTACTGTTGCTCCAGCGGTTTCTGTAAAAGGAATGGATGAGAACTTCGGAACATTAGGGAAACAAAGAACTATTGTAAGATGGGCTTTTGAAAAGGATGTAAAAATTGGATCGGTAAAAAGATTTGAAGTGGCTAATATTGGTCACGTAATTGCTAAATTGAAAAGCATTGACAATTCTGGATTAGTGGCAGTTACTGTTGTTCGTCCTTATGTGGAGTCTATCCTTAAAAACAAGAAAAAAGCAGAGTTGATCAAAGCTAAAATGACAGGTTCATCACTAGAAGTGATTGCTAAAGCAGTGGGTGGAACGGTTCAGCAAGCTACAGATTTAACAATGCAAAATACAATGTTGCCAAACGTTGGTCCAGAGGCAAAAGTAGTGGGGAGCGCATTTGCACTTCAGGCTAATAAATTATCTGCACCAATCGAAGGAAACAGCGGTGTTTATGTTGTAAAAAACGTGAGTACTGTAAAAGCGCCAGTTTTAAAAAGCCACGCTGCTTATGTAACGAAATTGAAAGCGCAAACTGCTTCTGATGCAAACAGAGTAATTCCTGCATTGAAAGCTAACGCTAAAATTGAAGATAACAGAATAGATTTTAGTTACTAATTTTTTTAGAAGGTAATTAATTCAAATAGAAATCCCGATGCATTTAAATGTATCGGGATTTTTTGTATGGTTCGTTTTGTAAATAGTATCGCCACTAATTTTGTATAGCTTACACAAGTTTTAAGTATCTGTAGAGTTGCTTTAACTTTTTAGATCCTTGCTCCAAAAAAAAGAGGTTTAATGGTAATAATGATAAGGCTAGCTCAATATCATATCCTCGTAAGCTACAATAGTTTCATATCCTTTGGCAGCAAAATATTCAGCAGGATGGTCCGCAGAAAGCGCCATTACAAAATCGCCACCCCAAGCACCAAGACTTTTAATTATGCCATCAAAATCAGGAAAGAGTGATTCTTTGATGGTTGCCGTTTCTAATAGTATGCTCATTGCAATTTCATGTTTTTGCAGTGCTGTCGCAAAGGATTGGATGGTGTTAGCCTCTAGAACTTGCGCGGTTAAAGCGTTATTGTTACTAATGGTTTCAGCCAAACTATTTTTTTTATTCACTTCGTATGCAGCAATAGCATTTTTGCTACTTTGTTTTCTATTTAGGTAAACAAAGTATAAATGATTTGTAAATGGAGGGTTAAAAGTAACTTGTTCAACAGAAGGAACGCCTTGATCCAAATGGTATACAATAGGAGTGTCATTTTGCGCGCAGGCGATGTCATAACCGCTACCGCCAAAACTGTTTTTAAGCAACGTAAAGGCGTCAATTTGCAGCCACTGCGCAATATTGTTTATCAACGTAGATGACGTTCCTAGTCCCCAGCTTTTAGGAAACCCAAGTTCTGTTGTGATATTATAACCGTTCGAATTTGAAATAAAATCTGGATTTAGTTTGTATGCCTCGTGCAAAATGGTAATCAATGTAACCTTTACCGACTCATTTTCATCAGTTATTCCGCTAGAAATAGTAGCAAATAAAAGGGTGTCTTCAAACCAAATACTGCCATCGGCATCATAACTTTTCCAGATGATTTCATTGTTATTTCCATCTTCAATGATGAGATTTTGACCTTTTTTTGTTGGTAATGCAAAAGCCTTGGCGCCATCAAGAACAAGATATTCTCCCGTGATTAAAAGCTTGCCGTTGCTATAAAATTTTTTTTTCATGTATGCTGAATTTATTTCAGTATCTTTTTCACTCCTTAAAGTCTAGGAACTCTGAGCTTATTCTAAAAATTATTTTCTTAAACTTTCAATATAAGTGACCACAGCATTGTGTGTTACGGGATTTTTCTTGAAATGTTTCTGAATCATGAGGCGTTCTGCATTAGTAGCTTCAAACTGATTGATAATGTTGTTCAAATGCATTTTCATATGTCCTTCCTGAATTCCAGTAGTTGTCAAAGAGCGTAAAGCTGCAAAATTCTGTGCTAATCCGGCCACAGCTACAAACTGCATTAATTCTTTGGCAGATGGTTTTTCCAGCATTTCTAGAGATAATTTTACTAAAGGATGCAACGAGGTTAAACCACCAACAGTTCCTAATGCTAATGGGATTTCCATCCAAAAAGTAAAAGTATCATTTTCGATTTTGGCATGAGAAAGACTCGAGTATTTTCCATTCCTAGAGGCGTAGGCATGTATTCCGGCTTCAACGGCACGGAAATCATTACCCGTAGCCAATACAACGGCATCTACACCATTCATAATTCCTTTATTATGTGTTACAGCGCGATACGGCTCGACTTCGGCGATTTGAACGGCTTGCACAAATTTATCGGCGAATTCTTGTGGATGTAGAATGTTTTTATCTTCCAAGTCAGCTACTGCACATGATACTTCTGCTCTTACGATGCAATTTGGAACATAATTAGATAGAATACTCATCACAACTTCAATCTCTTTTTCCGTTTCTGTGAACAACGTATAATTGTTTGCTTCTGTTTTTAATGTTTTAGAAAATTGTTCCAAACACGAATTGATGAAATTGGCGCCCATGCTGTCTTTGGTATCAAAAGTGGCATGTAGCTGAAAATAATTAGGCAACAAATCGGTTTTGTCTTTTAGAATAATGTCTAAAATCCCACCACCGCGTTTTTGCATATTTGTGGTAATCGATTCGGTTTCTGAGAAAAATTTGTTTTTGTGTTGAGCAAAAAACAAATTCAATTTTGACACATCGCCTTTATAGATAAAATGAACCTGCCCTATTTTTTCGGTATTAATGACGGTAGCTTTAAAACCACCACGTGTAGACCAAAATTTAGCTGCTTTTGAGGCAGCTGCAACCACTGAGCTTTCTTCAATGGCCATGGGAATGGTGCTGTATTTTCCGTTAATGAGAAAATTAGGGGCAACTCCAAGCGGAATATAGAAATTAGTGATAGTATTTTCGATGAATTCATCGTGTAGTTGCTGTAGTTTTTCGTCAGAATTCCAATAGTTTTTCAGCAAGGCAACGGCATCCGCAGGTGTTGAAAAATATTCATTGGCAATCCATTTTATTTTTTCTTCTTTGGATAATTTAGAAAATCCGCTAATAGCCTTGTTCATTCTCAATTAATTATGGTATAACTGGTTGCAAATATACGGTTTTAGCCCTTTTATTTACAATCAAATTTATCGTAGCTCCAGGTTGTTGTAAATGATACTTTTTACATTTAACATATAAAATGACCATTAATTGTAATTTTTTCACTAAAATTGACGGTTTTTATCTTTAAATATTTATCATGCATTCTAAAAAAATTATAACTTTATTTTTGTTCTTATGTTTTACGGTTGTGGGTCAACAAAAAATCACAATTGATGAAATGTATAACGGTTCATTTCGTGCAAAGGGTATGGATGAATTACAGTCCTTGATAAATACAAATCAATACACGGTCTTAAATGCAGACAGACAGAGTAGAAGCATGCAGATTGATTTGTATGATTTTGCAACCTTAAAAAAAGTAGCAACACTAATTGATACTAAGGCACACAAAGAGTTGGCACAGGGGATTGATAGTTATACGTTTGATGCTACCGAAAAATTGATTTTAATTGCTTGCAACACCAATCAAATCTTTCGCCACTCCTTTACTGCAGATTATTATTTGTACGATATCGCCAGTAAAAAATTAAAGAAATTATTCGATTTTCAAGTGCAAGAGCCAACTTTTTCTCCTGATGGAAAAAAAATAGCGTATGCCAAAGAAAATAATCTGTTTGTATATGATGTAACTACAAGAACATCGACTCCAATAACTAGAGACGGACAAAAAAATAGTATTATCAACGGTATTACGGATTGGGTTTATGAAGAAGAATTTGCTTTTGTAAAAGCATTTGATTGGAGCTCTGACAGCAAGAAAGTAGCCTACATTCGTTTTGATGAAAGTCAGGTTCCTGAATTTTCGATGTCTATGTTTGGAAAAGACTTGTATCCTACAATGCAAACATTTAAATATCCTAAAGCGGGTGAAAAGAACGCAGTAGTATCGTTGCATGTTTATGATGTAAGTTCGAATGCAGTGACAAACATAAATCTAGGGAATTACAATGATTTTTACATCGCCAGATTAAAATGGACGAACGATGCCAATACGTTATCAGCTCAAGTTTTGAATCGTCACCAAGATAATTTAGACCTCGTTTTTATCGATGGGAATTCAGGTGCTGTAAAAGTAGTTTTAAATGAAAAAGATAAAGCATACGTTGATGTAACTGATAATTTAACTTTTTTAAAAGACAACAGTTTTATTTGGACTTCTGAAAAAGATGGTTTCAATCATATTTATTTATACGATAAAAACGGAAAACTAAAAAATCAACTGACCAAAGGAGCGTGGGAAGTTACAAATTACTATGGCTTAGATGAAAAGACTAATACAGTTTTCTATCAGTCTGTAGAAAATGGTTCCATTAACAGAGATGTTTACAGAATAGGCCTAGACGGAAAAAGTAAAATTCGTTTATCTCAAAATACGGGTACAAATGCTGCGACATTTAGTCCTAATTTTCAATATTATATCAATACTTTTTCTAGTGCGTCACAACCTACAACCTACACTTTGAACGAGGCTAAAGCAGGTAAACAAGTTCAGGTTATTGAAAATAATGAAGCATTGGCTGTAAAGTTGAAAGGGTATAATTTACCTTCAAAAGAATTTTTTGTTTTAAAAACAGATAAAGGGAATCAATTGAATGCATGGATGATTAAGCCTAAAGATTTTGATCCTACTAAAAAATATCCTGTTTTCATGTACCAATATTCAGGTCCAGGTTCACAACAAGTGAACAACGAGTGGAACAGTACGGATGATTACTGGTTTATGATGTTATCACAACAAGGATATATTGTCGCTTGTGTTGATGGTCGCGGAACTGGTTTTAAAGGAGCTGCTTTCAAGAAAGTGACGCAATTACAGTTAGGAAAATACGAAGTAGAGGATCAAATTGATGCTGCTAGAGTTATAGGGAATTACTCATTTGTAGACAAATCTAGAATCGGTATATTTGGCTGGTCGTATGGAGGATTTATGTCTTCTAATTGCCTTTTGAAAGGGAGTGATGTTTTTAAAATGGCAATTGCAGTAGCTCCGGTTACCAACTGGCGTTTTTATGATAGTGTATACACCGAGCGTTACATGCAGACACCGCAAGAAAATGCAAACGGTTACGATGACAATTCACCAATAAACCATGTGAACAAATTGAAAGGGAAATTTCTTTTGATACATGGCTCAGGAGATGACAATGTGCATGTTCAAAACTCCATGCAAATGATGGAAGCCTTGATTCAAGCCAATAAACAATTTGATTCGCAAATTTATCCAGACAATAATCACGGTATTTACGGTGGAAAAACTAGAATTCAATTGTATACAAAAATGACTAATTTTATTAAAGAAAATTTATAACAGCGCTTTATGACGAACGATGCATTGAATAAGGAAGAATTTTTTGGACATCCAAAAGCGCTTTTTATACTGTTTTTTACCGAAATGTGGGAACGTTTCTCCTTTTATGGAATGAAAGCATTGTTGATTTTTTATCTGACAAAGTACCATTTGTTTTCAGACACTTCGGGGAATTTATTAATTGGTAGTTATGCAGCTTTAGTGTACGCTGTTCCCGTAATAGGAGGTTTTATAGCCGATAGGTATTTGGGATTTAGAAAAGCAATTGTTTTTGGAGGTATAATGCTTGTATTAGGTCATTTAGGAATGGCTTATGAAGGGAATGCCGCCACACAATCCATGACTGGCGAGATCACACGAGACAATACGGCCTTGCAGATATTCTACTTTTCTTTGTCGTTAATAATTGTTGGTGTTGGTTTTCTTAAAGCAAACATCTCGTCATTAGTAGGCGAGCTCTACGAAACAGGAGATAAAAGAAGAGATTCTGGATTTACATTGTTTTACATGGGAATCAACTTAGGTTCATTTTTGGCTACGCTAATTTGTGTTTGGCTTGGTGAAAAATACGGCTGGAGTTATGGTTTTGGTGCAGCTGGAGTCGGAATGTTTTTTGGATTATTGACTTTTATTTCCGGAAGGAAATTATTAATGGGGAAAGGAGAATCGAACAACGCTTCGTTTTTAGAGATAAAATCATTCGGACTTAAAAATGAATGGTTAATTTATGCGGGAAGCGTTTTGTCTACAGTATTGTTTTGGCAAATGGTTCAAAATCACGACGCTGTTTCTTGGGCTTTAAAAATTGCAGGTGGGATTTCTTTTGTATATATTGTTTATTATGCCATTACACATTTAGATGGTAAAGCACGTCATCAATTGATGGCTTTGACAATTTTAATTGTTTTTACCATTGTATTCTGGGCATTGTTTGAACAAGCCTATACATCCATGAATTTATTTGCCGATAGAATTTTAGATAGAACTGTTTTTGGTTATGAAGTTTCTGCTGGACAGTTTTTAAGTTTTAATGCCTTATTTATTATTTTGTTGGCACCCGTTTTCGCTTGGATATGGCCTAATTTGGGAAAATATAATCCTAATACAGCCGTAAAATTTGCTTTAGCATTAGCTTTAGTCGGTTTAGGTTTTGGAGCGTTAGTCATGGGAATAAATCTTTCTGGTACTGGTAAAGTAGCGGCTATTTGGTTGATATTAGCCTATTTTTTACATACTTGTGGAGAGCTGAGTTTATCGCCAGTAGGGCTTTCTGCAGTAACTAAATTATCTCCAACAAAAATTGTTGGGTTTATGATGGGCGTTTGGTTTTTGGCAACAGCCAGTTCAGAATTTATTGCTTCTATTTTAGCAAATATAGCTTCTGTCGATACTTCAAATGGTACAGCGCCAGATTTGAATTTAGCAAAACAGAGTTACTTAGTCCTTTTTGAATATTTATTTTACACAGGACTTGGTTTCGGAGTACTACTGTTAGTACTTTCGCCAATAATAAAAAAATTAATGCACGGAGTAGATAAAGAATTAAACAATTAATAACATGAGTCAAAATACTACAGATCAATTTTTTAAAAGTACCGTTTTAGGACATCCAGCGGGATTATTCGTTTTGTTTTTCACAGAGATGTGGGAACGTTTCTCATTCTACGGAATGCGTTCTTTATTGATATTATTTTTAACCGCTTCCTTTACAGATGGTGGTTGGGAATGGACTCGTGAAAATGCTTCTGCATTATTTGGATCGTATGTAGGTTTGGTTTATTTATCTACTATGTTGGGTGGTTATTTTGCAGATAAAGTAATTGGTTTTAGATGGGCAGTAGTTGTGGGTGCAAGTTTGATGACTTTAGGTCATGCTGCTATGGCTGTTGAAACAGAATTTTCTATTTATCTAGGATTGGTATTATTGGTTTTTGGAAATGGTTTTTTCAAACCAAACATGACCTCTATTGTATCTGAAATGTACAAAGATCGTCCTGAAAAGAAAGATGGTGCGTATACATTGTTTTATATGGGTGTAAATGCTGGAGCGTTCTTTGGGATTTTATTATGCGGTTATTTAGGTGAAAAAGTAGGATGGACATACGGGTTTGGTTTAGCCGGAATCTTTATGTTTTTTGGAATGTTACAGTTTTGGTTGTCTCAAAACATCTTTGGAGATATTGGTTTGAAACCCAATAAAGAAAGCAAAGCAAAAGCAGAAGCTTTGGATACCGATAAAAGAAATCCTTTTTCTCCTATACAATTAGCAGCAATTGCTTTCTCTTCTATTTTAGCTTTGTTATGGTTATTGAACGATCCTGCTTCAAAAATATCAGGTGGTAAAGTAAATGTTTTTGCATTCTTGGGCGAAAATGGTAACGCTATTGCTATTCTTTCAGCACTGGTAGTATTTATTCTTCTTTTAATTTATCGCTTTACTCAGTACTCAAAAATCACTAAAGAAAAATTAATTGCGGTGACATTTTTTGCTTTCTTAACTATTTTCTTTTGGGCTATATTTGAACAATCTCCAAATAGTTTAACCATTTTTGCGAGTGATTATACAGATCGTGTTTTAACGGGTAATTGGAGTGTAGTTTTTTTGGTAATGAATTCTTTGATTACGATTTTACCATTAGTAATTATTACTTGGGTATTAATATTATTATTCAAGCAAACTTTCAAGTTGTATGCTGTTGCCAATATTATTTTGAGCATCAGTTTTGTTATAATTTGGGCAATTGCAATCTGGATGTTAGCCAAAGATTATTACACGGCAGGATATTTAACTTTGTCTGATGAGACGTTGCAAGCACTTAAAATTGATAAAGTAACAACGGCATTGACCGAAGTTCCTGCTACTTGGTTTTCTACTTTAAACTCTTTATTTATTATTTCTTTAGCGCCGTTATTTTCTAAATGGTGGGAGAGTAAATACAATCCTTCAGCCAATTTAAAATACGGAATTGGAATGGGGTTATTAGCGCTTGGAATGGCTTGTGTTGCTTTTGGTGCAAGCGGAATTGAAGCTGGTGCGAAAACTGCTTCTGTAAGTATGATTTGGTTGATTCTAGTTTACCTGTTTCATACAATGGCTGAATTGTGTATTTCCCCTGTAGGATTGTCTTATGTGAGTAAATTAGTTCCGGCTCGTATGATTGCTTTTATGTTTGGTGTTTGGTACTTAGCTGTAGCAATCGGTATGAAAGGAGCAGGTATGTTTGGAGAAAATATTGATAAAATTGCCAATGAACACGGATTGAGTTACTTCTTTTGGATGTTGACCATCATCTCTATTGTAGTTGCTTTATTTTCTGTTGCGATGACTCCGGTTATTAAAAAATTGATGCACGGGGTTCGATAAATTTTAGGCATCATTTTTGATTTTGAATCAATAAAATTATAAATATGAAGAAAATAATAGTTGCTTTGTTATTGTTTGCAGGCTCGTTTGCCGCCGAAGCACAAGAATTAGTTTGGGAAACCAATGTCACTAAGGCAATGGCAATTTCGAATGAAACCAAGAAACCGTTATTGTTATTTTTTACGGGTAGCGATTGGTGCGGATGGTGTATTCGTTTGCAAAAAGAGGTTTTAAAAACACCAGAATTTGCTACTTGGGCAAAGGATAATGTGGTTTTAGTAGAGTTGGATTATCCTAGAAGAGCCCCACAAACTCCTGAGATTAAAAAGCAAAATGAAGAATTGCAAATGGCTTTTGGAATTCAAGGGTTTCCAACCATTATATTGGCAAATGCTACGACCAAAGAGGGTAAAGTTAATTTTGAAGGCATTGGAAGTACCGGTTATGTAGCTGGCGGGCCCACTGCTTGGTTGGCTGTTGCCAATGGCTTTCTTAAAAAATAAAAGTGGTATTTACTTAATTTTTTAAATTATACGGAAGGTTTTTGTATTTTAATTGTCAGGTGTGTTTGTTTTTTGTTATTTTTAGAAAAATATTCCAAAACAACCCCTTATGACTACTAAACTACTATTGCCTTTTTTATTACTTATCTTTTTTAATTCGAACGCTCAAGTTTTTAACTGGATTACTGATGTTGATAGTGCTATTTCAATTAGTAATAAAGAGAACAAGCCTATGCTCTTGATCTTTACAGATGCTAATTCCAGCAAAAGCCCATTGTTTGCTCAAATTTTTAATACATTAGATTTTGCTATTTGGGCTAGAGATAATGTGGTTGCGGTAAAATTAGATTTAACAGATGACGAATCCAATGGATCTTTAGAACGTAGTTCGTCATTAAAAAAAGCTTTTGGAGTGCAGGAATTGCCTACAATTTGCTTTGCTAAGGCAAAAATTAGAAAGGAAAAAATTAATTACGAATTAATAGGTAAAATTGGTGTTAAACCTGGAGGCGTTAAATCTTGGATTGCTGATGCAAAAATAGTTTTGGCTGGACCTGTTGAAGAATAATTTTTACTGTAATTTATAAAATCCCTTTTCAACAGTTGCGTGAAAAGGGATTTTCTTTTTCTCGCAACTTGACTTCCATACTTTTTGAATGGTTTTGTAATTGGAGGCATCAGCTACAATTATTTTTGGCTGTAGGGTCATTATTAAACGATCTAGATTTATTTTAGTAGAATGGGTTAATATGACAACATCTGGATTGATGTTTTTTGGATAAATGCCTGAACTGTCAATAATGAAAATCCTTTTCCCGTTAAAATAAAAAAAGTTTTGTAATTTTTTTTTCGTTTCAATAACACTTAAACTGCCTATACGGTAGGAGGTTATTGTGTTGTTTTTTTGAATGTTTTTTAAGATGCTATCAGTAGCATAAACCGTTATGTTTTGCCCATTTCTCTCTGTGACAATAGTGTTCTTCTTGACATTAAATACAATCAATTCTTGTTCATTTTGTATTTCCCACTGCTTGCTTAAGCAACATATTTGTACTGTAATGATAGCAATTAGCATTAACGCTAGTTTGTTAAAAGTGGGTTTTTTTATCCAAACGATAACAGTTGTAATGACAAAGTAACTGCCCACCATCACAGAATAATGCAAAGGGATATCATGAATTATAAATTGTTCAAAAGATGCAATTGAATTGATAATTTTATTCAAGTAAAATATGCTTTGTTCTAATAATTGAGAGAGGAACAAAGGAATGCTGTTTAACGCTGCTAAAGTAATCACTACAACACCCAAAATCATTATAATACTTAATAGCGGAATTACCACGAGGTTGGTGATAAAAAATAGTCCGGGAAATTGATGAAAGTAATAAATACTTAGCGGTAGTGTTCCTAATTGTGCTGCGAATGAAACAGTAAGAATGTCCCAAATGTATTTTGTAATTTTATGTTGCGGTATCCAAATCGAGGCTAATAGCGGTTGCAGCCAAATGATAAAGAACAAGGCCAAATAGCTTAATTGAAAACCCACATCAAAAAGGAACGATGGTTCGAAAAGCAAAATCAATAACATGGAGACAATTAAAGTATGGTAAATATTATCGCTACGACGTAAATGATTTCCTATGGCCACAAATGAAAACATAGTCACGGATCGAACAACGGAGGGTGCTAAACCTGCAAGAATCCCAAAAGTGAACAAGCAACACAGAATAATTAGTAATTTAATAAAAGAGCCGCGTTTTGTATTAGGAATGGGTCTTAATATAAAAGTTGCAAAAATTAAAATAAAGCCAATATGTAATCCTGACACGGATAAAATATGTACGGCACCAGCATATTGGTAATCCCGAATAATATCTGGGTCAATATCTTGTTGTTGTCCCATTATTAAAGCTACTGCAACGTTTAATTCTGTTTTATGGAAGTTATTTTTTTCTAAATTATGAATGATTCGTGCTCTTAATTTTGAGGAATAATACCAAATGTCTTTCTTAATTTCTGAACCAATTTTTATATCAAGTGCATCAGCATACAATTGCGCATAAATTTGTTTATTTTCTAGATATTTGCTGTAATTAAACTGATATGGATTGTTAGGAGGCCTATTTTTAGACAAAACAGATTTAATTAGTAATGGTGTTCCAATTTCGAATTTTCGATGCAAACTGTCCTTTTGTATGTTCAAAATAATCCTCCCCGTTTGCCTTTCTTTACCTATAGTGTTAATCTCTGCTATGTAGCGATCACTAAAGGCATTACTTTTCAGTTTTTCACGAATAGTGAGGGATATGGGACTCGGTTTTTCAAATATTGTAGTATTGTGGATGTAGTTGCTTTTTTGGTAGCGATGGGTATGAATTATTTGTGTTGAAATTCCGATTATAAAAGAGAGTACGTAAGTGGATAGACCAAAGTAAAAAGTATACCGACTATTTTTTTTAAACAAAAGGAATAATACTCCAAAAGCGCTTATGGATGTGGCTAGTAAAAAATAATACACAAAGTCCTGTAGGGGAACGTAATTGGCATAAAGGATGCCTATTACAAAACCTAATGTTATTCTTGTCAACGGAAAATGGAGTACTTTCATGTATCTAAAGTACGCATTTTTAGTAAGAAACAACTTTGTATTTTATGTGTGGTTTATGAATTTCCTTGTTTTAAAGGATTCGATTCAATTGCGCAAAAGTTTTTTTGTAATACGGTTCTTTTGTAGAGGAAATAATTACACCTTTTGAAGTAGAGGAATGAATAAATTTTATCTCAATATCAGTAGCTTCAATAACAATTCCCACGTGGTTTATTTGTGATTTATTGTTGGTTTTAAAAAAAATTAAGTCTCCTTTTTGAATTTCATCCCGATTTGGATCTAAAACGGTGCCTACTAATGATTGCAGATAAGAGTTACGAGGCAATGTTATATTTTGCAGTTCGAAAACGTGGTAAACCAAACCTGAACAATCAAAACCTGCAGCGGTTGTGCCACCATACTTGTATTTTGCTCCTAGATTTTCACTCGCTTTTTCAACAAGTTCTTCGGCTTGCCGATTAGTTTTTCTTTTGGCTCCCTTTACTATTTTTTCATTTTTGAGTTCTGTTTTTTTAGAGGTGACTATTGGACTACTCGATTTACAAGCCGAGAAAAAAATAAGAACTAGTAGTAAGCCTGTAAAATGTTTCAAAAGAGTTTTTTTTGATGAATAGAAACGTGTTATTGTAAATCATTAATAATCAATGCAGCTGTTTTTTCACTCGCACCAATTCCGCCTAATTTATTTTCTAATAACGCATATTTTTCTAAAAGCGTATTCCTATGGTTTACTTCTAGTATTTTTGTCAATTCTTCTCTAATGCGTTTTGTGGTGCATTCTTCTTGAATTAATTCTGTGACCACCTCTTCATCCATTATTAAATTTACTAATGAAATGTATTTGAGTGTAATGATTCGTTTCGCAATTTGGTAGGAGGCCCAACTGCCTTTGTAACATACAACTTCTGGAACTTTAAAAAGTGCCGTCTCTAGAGTTGCAGTCCCAGAGGTAACTAATGCTGCAGTTGAATTTCGTAATAAATCGTATGTTTTATTGGAGATGAATTTTATGTTTTCCTGCGAAATAAAATCTTTATAAAAATTAAATTCTTGACTTGGAGCGCCAGCAATTACAAATTGGTAAGCAGGAAAATCATTAACAACGCTTAGCATTACAGAAAGCATTTTTGTAATTTCTTGTTTTCGGCTTCCTGGTAAAATGGCGATTATTGGTTTTTGATCCAACTGATTTTCTCTTCTAAAAGTAGTGGCATCGATTGCAGGCTGATTTTGAATAGCATCGATGAGCGGATGTCCAACGAACGCAACAGGAAAGTGGTGTTTGTCTTCGTAAAATTGTTTTTCGAAAGGCAAAATCACGTACATTTTATCAATATCCCGTTTGATAGCGCTTATTCTACTTTCTTTCCATGCCCAGATTTGTGGAGAAATATAATAATGTGTTTTCATTCCTAATGCTTTAGCCCATTTTGCAATGCGCATATTAAAACCAGGATAATCGATAAAAATTAATACATCAGGCTGAAACTCTAGAATGTCTTTTTTACATATTGTGATATTATTTAAGATCGTTTTTAAATTAAAAATCACTTCGATGAAACCCATAAATGCCAACTCTCGATAGTGCTTAACAAGAGTGCCGCCTTCATTTTTCATCAAGTCTCCACCCCAAAATCGAATGTTGGCATTGAGATCTTTTTTGTATAATTCTTTCATCAAATTTGAACCGTGCAAATCTCCAGACGCTTCACCTGCGATAATATAATATTTCATGCTTTATTGATTAGGAATTTATGAGTAGGATAACAAACCAGTCACGTTTTTGTTTTTGTATCGTTATTTTGCAATCGCAAAGATAAACTTATATTATTTCTTAAATAAATAGGGTTAAAAAAGTCATCGTTATCACTGCTAAAACAACACCTCGTGCCATTGTTTCTCTATTTAATTTTAGCAAAACTCCGAAAGTTATTAGTGTCAAAATGGTTCCCAAGGTTATGATTTTACCAAGCTTTCCTTGCGAATGCATGATTTGGATTCCGGCTGTAAAAGTAAAGTCAGTGAAAAGAGTTATAAAAATATAACTACCCAATAAGGTTGTAACAAATCCTAGGATAAACCCAAAAAACAAGTCTTTTTTATTCATTCCATTTCCAAGTGTTAAGTTCTTGTATCGTGTGATGGGCCGTCAAGTCAAATTGCACGGGTACAACCGATATGAAATCATTTTGTAGCGCCCATTCATCGGTATCTTCTCCCTTGTCTTGGTTTACAAATTCTCCTGCAAGCCAGTAATAGTCTTTTCCTTGAGGTGTTTTTCGCTTGTCAAATTTCTCTACCCAAAGCGCTTTAGCTTGACGACAAATTCTGATTCCTTTAATTTCTGATTCTTTTAACTTAGGAAAATTCACATTCAAAACGACACCATTAGGCAGCCCGTTTTGTAAAACTTCTAAAGTTATTTTTCGGATAAAAGATTTTATGGTTTCAAAATCGGCGTTCCAGTCATAATCCAATAATGAGAAACCAATAGCAGGAATTCCTTCTATGCCTGCTTCAACGGCTGCGCTCATTGTTCCAGAATAGATCACATTTATAGAGGAATTGGATCCGTGGTTTACTCCAGAAACGCAAAGATCCGGTTTGCGCTTTAGGATTTCATTTACAGCAAGTTTTACACAGTCAACCGGTGTTCCAGAGCAACTGTATTCTAAAAAAGGATCAGTCTCTTTTGAGATTTTATTGAGATATAATGTACTATTTATAGTAATGGCGTGTCCCATAGCGCTTTGTGGTTTGTCTGGTGCTACCACTACGATTTCGCCAATTTCGGACATAACTTCGATTAAAGCACGTATTCCTGGTGCAGCAATACCGTCATCATTGGTAATCAAAATTAAAGGTTTGTTTTTTTTCATCATTAAGAGTTCAAAAAGAGATAGTATATTTATTTTTTGTAAGACAAATGTAACTACATGTATCTGAATTTATAAACAAAAAATAAAAATAGTTAATGTTGTTTTATTTAAGTTAAAAGGAAAGAACATTTTTATATCTTTAACAAAAATTTATGCGAGTTATGCCACCGTTGGCACAGTTTTTACTGTACTTTAGATAAAAAAATTCATGAATACTATTGTTACCTTTATGAAAAGAAATTATAAAATACTTCTAGTTGTTTTAGGCCTATCGGTTACACTATTTGCATTCAAAATGAATGGTGCAAAGACAACAGATCCAGAAAAAGATAAGTTGCTATTAGAGTTGTTGACTTTTGTTATAGAGAAAGGACATTACAGTCCATCGACTATTGATGATGCCTTTTCTAAAGGTATTTATAAAGATTATATTCAAGCTTTAGATCCTTCTAAACGTTTCTTTTTGCAATCGGATATCGATGAATTTTCAAAATATGAACTACAATTAGACAATCAGTTGTTGAATAAAGATTTGAGTTTTTTCAATCTAACGTACGACCGTTTGGTGAAACGTATGGAAGAAAGTACTAGAATTTACAATAGTGTATTAAGCAAGCCTTTTGATTATGCTGTTGATGAAAGTTTTAACATAGATTACGAAAAAGCGCCGTATTCTAAAAACGCAGCAGAGCTTAATGACAAGTGGCGCAAGCAAATTAAATTATCGACACTTTCTTCCCTAGTTGATAAGCAAAAGCTTGAACAAGACAAAAAGAAAAATGACCCCACGTATCAAACGAAGTCTTATTATGCTTTAGAAAAAGAAACTAGAGAAAGTTCTAAAAAAGCACTTGATGAATATTTTGGTTTTATCAAAGATTTAGATAGAAATGATTGGTTTTCAGTATACATTAATTCCATAACCGCTCGTTTTGATCCGCATACAAATTATTTTGCAGCAGAAGAGAAAGAACGTTTCGATGTAAGTATTAGCGGTAAACTTGAAGGAATTGGTGCTCGTTTACAAAAAAAGAATGATCTTACAGAGATTTCTGAACTTATTTCAGGCGGTCCAGCCTGGAGAGGAAAAGAGTTAGAAGCTGGAGATTTAATTATGAAAGTTGCTCAAGGCAAAAGCGAAGCAGTTGATGTAGTTGGAATGCGTCTGGATGATGTTGTAAAGAAAATTAAAGGACCAAAAGGTTCTGAAGTGCGTCTTACGGTTAAAAAAGTAGATGGCACTATTAAAATTATTTCTATCATTAGAGACATCGTTGAAATTGAGGAAACGTATGCTAAGTCTAGTATTGTAAACAAGAACGGATTAAAGTATGGCGTCATTTATTTACCAAAATTCTACATTGATTTTGAAAATAAAGACGGTAGAGATGCAGGTAAAGATATCGCATTAGAAGTGAGTCGATTGAAAAAAGCTGGAGTCAACGGTATTGTTCTTGACGTACGCGATGATGGTGGTGGATCGTTGTCAACAGTTGTTGATATTGCTGGATTATTCATTGAACAAGGTCCTATTGTTCAAATAAAATCTGCGGGTATTAGAAAAGAGGTGCTGTATGATCGAGACAAAAAAATTGAGTGGGATGGTCCTTTAGTGATTATGGTGAATAGTTTTTCAGCATCAGCATCAGAAATTCTCGCAGCAGCCATACAAGATTATAAAAGAGGTATAATCATTGGTAGTAAACAAACTTACGGTAAAGGTACGGTTCAAAATGTAATTGATTTAAATCAGTTTGTAAGAAGCAATGCAGTAGGCGACCTTGGAGCTATTAAAACGACTACTCAAAAATTTTATAGAATAAATGGTGGGTCTACACAATTAGAAGGAGTAAGCAGTGATATTGTTATGCCAGATCGTTATACTTATTTAAAAATGGGGGAACGTGATATTGATAATGCTATGCCTTGGGATAAAATTGATCCTACTGATTATACTATTTGGAACAACAATTCTAATTTTAATCAAGCCATTACAAATAGTAAGAATAGAATTAGTATTAATCCAAACTTCCAATTAATTGAAGAAAATGCAAAATGGATTGATAGTAGAAGTGAAGAGAATGTGTATAGCCTAAACATCGATAAATTTAAAGTTGCTCAAGCGGATATTGAAGAGAAAGCTAAAAAATACAAACCACTTGTAAACTATAAAAGCACATTGAGTTTTTCTTCTTTACCAAATGAAATGGAGGCTATGAGTAAAGATGCCTCATTAAAAGAAAAAAGAGACAGTTGGCATGAGGCTTTGTCAAAAGATATTTATATGGAGGAAGCAATAAATGTTTTGGATGATTTGCAACCAAGATCAATGTCTGCAAAAGATATACCAGTTAAAATTAAAAAGGATAAATTGGCTAAATCATAAATAGGCATTGTTTAGTAAGATATAACATTTAGTAAAGCAAAACGCTCCATAAATTCACTGAGAATTTATGGAGCGTTTTTATTTTGAAATTAGGATAAATAAACTTTTTAAATAAGTAAATTGATAGTATTAAAAATGAAATTGAAGGTTGGTTTTTGAGAAATTGACAGTAATTCTTAATGTGATATGCGTATTTATAATAGAAATAATTAATAGAATCAAATATGAAATGGAAGTCTTTTGGTAGCGCAGTTATTTTTAGCAGTATTGTTTTATTCATATCCTCTTGCAAAAAGGAGGAAGTAACAAATCTGTCAAAAGATAATGTGAGTAGCGGTCGCCCTTTCACTATTGATAGTAGCGCGCTTGTCGAACCTAAAACAGATAGAGCAACAACAAGAGCGTTAGTTTTTGATTTTTTGCCTGTATCTACCACCAATCAAATAGTAAATCATCAGTATTATTCTTTATCCTATAATGAAGAGTATGAACAAGCAGAATGGGTTGCCTATGAGTTGAAAAGTAGCTATGTTAAAAACAATAATTTCAAACGCCCTTTTTTTATTAAAGACATCAAAGTTAAGACTGGTTCTGCTGACTGGAGAAATTATAAAAAGTCATCATTTGATAAAGGACATCTTTGTCCAGCGGGTGATATGGAATTTGATGTAAATGGATATAATGATACTTTTTTGACGTCCAACATTGCACCGCAAGAGCATAATTTTAATAATGGAGTATGGAATAGGTTAGAGCAGAAAGTGAGGTATTGGGCAGTTAAATATGATGGTCTTTATGTGGTGACAGGTGGTGTTTTAGAACCTAATTTGGCAACTATTGGTAAAGAGAAAGTGGCTGTTCCTAAACTGTTTTATAAAATAGTGCTCAGCAAATCAGAAAAAAATTGCATGATGATAGGGTTTTTAATCCCCAATAAAGAAAGTAACGCACCTTTATATCAATTTGTGGTATCGGTAGATGCTATCGAAAAAGTAACGGGTATTAATTTTTTTCCAAAATTGAATGACGTACTCGAAAGTACATTAGAAAAAGGAAGTAGTTATAAAAACTGGAGTTTTGAGTAATCTAGTTTTAGTTTTTAGCGTTCAGTAGTAAGCGTTTGTTCATACCCTAATCGCATTTTTTGTGTTTTAAAGAGCTAATTTTTACCATTCGTTTACTTTATTTGCATCCATTTTGATAAAAATAAATAGTAAAATTGTAAAGCCCCAAAGTCCAGACCCTCCGTAAGAGAAAAATGGAAGTGGAACTCCAATAGTTGGGAAGATGCCTGAAACCATGGCAATATTTACAAAGAAATGGGTAAATAAAATTCCTGCAACACAGTAGCCATAAACCCTACTGAATTTTGTTTTTTGTCGTTCTGCTAAGTAAATTATTCTGAGTAACAATCCTGCAAATAGCGCCATTACAACTAAGGAACCAGCAAAACCCCATTCTTCGCCTACTGTAGTAAAGATATAATCGGTGTGTTGTTCTGGAACAAATCCTCCTTTGGTTTGTGTGCCCTCGAGGAACCCTTTCCCTAACCATCCGCCTGATCCAATAGCTATTTCAGATTGATTGGTATTGTATCCCGATCCACTCATATCTACAGATTTCCCCAATAGGATGTTAAATCGGTCTCTATGATGTTGCTTGAAAACGTTATCAAAAATATAATCTACAGAAAATACAAATCCTGATATTAGGACCAAAAGAATACTGCTAACTACTATGTTTCTATCCGCTAATCGGGATTTAAAATGCACTAATACTAAAACAAGTAAGGCAGATAATATTACATATTGTGGTTCCAGAATTAAGGTTAAAACAAATAATAGTACGGTGATAAACCCAGTCCAAACATACCAGGACGGAAGTCCTTCGCGATATAAAACGATAATGAATATACTATAAATTAAAGCACTTCCTGGATCTGGTTGTGGTAGTATAAGTAAAACTGGTAATAAAAGGATAGCAAGTGCTTGTACTTGCCTATTCGTTTCTTTGAGATTTATTTGTGTATCACTTAGAAATTTTGCTAATGCTAATGATGTTGCTGCTTTCGCAAATTCAGACGGTTGTATGGTAAAACTTCCTATTGCATACCAGCAGCGCTGTCCTGCAATCGTTTTTCCAAATAAGAATAGTCCTGCCAGTGTTAGCAGGGATAGTCCAAATATAATTGTAGCGTATTTTTCATAAAATTTCCCATCAACAGACAAAACAATAAATATTAAAGGTATGGTTAATACAATAAAAATTAATTGTTTTTCATAGGTATCCTCCATGGAAGAGAGTGACGAGGAATAGATGTTGAGCCATCCCAAAATAACCAATAAAGCATAGATTATAATGCTTATCCAGTCAATATTATTGGCTATGCTTTGGTTTTTCATTTTATTTAAATGGCTTGTTTGTTCGTTTTAGTAGTGTCTATTTTTGCTTTGACTGCAGGAATTGCTGTTTTCTTTTTTTGGAGTGAGTCAGCAATGCGTAGTTGTAATTTTATGGCCTCTGACAATCCTCCTAATTTAGCATAACGGCTTTGTAAACTTGTTGCAAGTACTCTTTTTTCTAGATCAACTCTAGTTATTTTTTGACGAAGGTATTTTTCAATTAGTAAACTGGCAATAGGTCCAGCAATTGCAGACCCGAATCCACCATTTTCAATCATTACAGCAATGGCAATTTTTGGATTTTCCATTGGTGCAAAAGCGACAAAGATAGAATGATCCTCCATTTTTACGCGCATCCCACCAATTTTGGCATAATTTTCTGCGGTTCCAGTTTTCCCACAAATAGTAATACCATCCACTCGCAGTGCACTTGCTGTTCCTAAGTTATACACATCAAACAAGCCGCTAATCATGGGTTTGAAATGTTTTTTATCAATAGTGGTAACGTGTTTAGTTGTGAATTTTTCATCAATTTTATGACCTTCTATTCTTTTGATAATATGAGGGGTGTAATAATAGCCTTCATTAGCGACCGTTGCCATCATGTTTGCTAATTGGATAGGTGTCATCAGTACCTCTCCTTGACCAATAGCATTAGATATGATCGTTGTTCCTCGCCAACCACCATTAGGATACACTTTTTTATATGTTTTTGAATCTGGGATGTTCCCTTTTTTACCTGTAGGTAAATCATAACCCATAAATTGACCCAGACCAAAACTTTTTACGTGATTGGACCAAATGTCTACTGAAATAGCAGGTTTAGCATATTTGCCAATTGTTTTCAAATAGGCATTCGAGAAATAAGCGTTACACGATTTGTAAATTCCATTGTGTAATTGTAGTGGTCCAAATGATTTGCAGTGGCATTTTTGAAAACGACCTCGGCCATAACTAAATCCACCGTTGCAGAAGAAAGTGGTCTGCTCATCGACTACACCTTCCTGCAATGCTATAAGACCAGTAAGTATTTTAAATGGAGATCCTGGAGGATACTCGGCAAGTAATCCACGATCATACAACGGTTTTGCTATGGAGTCGCGGTATAATTGGGTATAGTTTTTAGAGCGCTGTCTTCCAACTAGTATTCCTGGATCATAGGATGGAGCGGTGACTAATGCCAATATTTCACCACTACTTGGTTCAATGGCAACAATCCCACCTCTTTTGTTGATCATTAATTCTTCACCGTATTTTTGGAGTTCGGCATCTAGAGTTAGATTGATATCTTCTCCTTGTACCGCAATGGTGTCGTATTTTCCATTTTTATAGGAACCTATTTCACGGTTAAATTTATCTTTTTGAATGTATTTGACGCCTTTAATTCCGCGTAAAAGATCTTCGTAACTTTCTTCAACTCCCTGTCTTCCTATTAAGTCGCCACTATTGTAATACGGATTTTTAGCAACCAGCTTTTCATTTACTTGAGTGATAAATCCAAACACATTTGCACCAAAAGCCACTTCGTAGTCACGTAAGGAACGTTTTTGAAAATAGAAGCCTTCATACTTTCTTATTTTTTCTTGAAAAGCAGCAAATTCGCTTTTATTCAATTGTGGTAAAAAAACAGAAGGTAATCGCGGACTGTAAACCGTAGCTTTCTCTATTTTTTTTATAAAATCTTCTTTGGTGATGTTTAATAGTTGACAGAATTCTAAAGTATCTGTATTTTTTACCTCTCGAGGAATAACCATAATGTCATAGGAAGCTTGATTGGCAACCAATAGCTTTCCTTTTCTGTCATAAATGTAACCGCGTTCTGGATAATCGTATTTTTTTTTAATGGCGTTGTTTTCGGACTTTAGCTTTAAAGTATCGTCAACAATTTGCAAATAAAAGATGCGAACCACAAGCAAAGAGGTTGCTAGAATGATTAAAGAAGGCAACAAGACTTTTCTCATCTTTTGTTTGGCTTAATAAGGTAAATGATAATAATACAAATAATTAGTGTAAAAACAGTGCTCAATACAGTTCTGAGTAATACATCAAAAATTAGGCTAAACTGGAAAGCTTCTAATAAAAATAGTGTAAAATGATGTATGACTATTGATAGTAAAATAAACGAGAACCGCTCAGGGGTTAATACGTCATTTAATTTTACCGTTTGATACTCATAACTTAAACCAAATGAGAATTTAAAAATAGATGTTCTAAAATAGGCTAGGAGCAAACAGGCAGTTGCATGTATCCCTCCTGAATTACTGAACATATCCATCATAATACCGAGTAAAAAACTAGCTACCACAAGACCTGTCTTGTTCCCATTGACAGGATACAGTATGATGAATAATAAATATGGAAAGGGACTGATGTAGCCCAAAAAATTCATATTGTTGAATATGATAATTTGAAATGCTAATAATAGAATAAATCGAAAAATATTGACTAACAATGCGCTATTCATCTTTACCCTTTTTTTCTAAATTAGTAATCTCTTCTCGATCTTTATTTTTGATGATATACACATGGCCTAAGTTAGTCATGTCATTAAACAGTCTCACAGTTATCGTGTAATAATTTGTTTGATTGTCTATTTCTATCTTGTCAATTGTTCCAATATTGATATTTTCTGGAAAAATTACAGATTGTCCACCAGTAACAATGGTATCTCCTTTTCGAATTGCAGCTAATCGTGGTACATCGACCAATTGAACGAATCCGGTACTTTTACCGTTCCAAATTAAAGAACCAAAATGATTTGATTTCTTGATTTTGGCATTGATTTGTGATTTTTTGTTTAAGATACTAATGACAGTAGCGTAATTAGGAGAAGTGTTTTCAATAATACCAACAATTCCCAAACTGTTTATTACGCCCATATCTGGTTTAATACCTTCTAACTCACCCGAATTTAAAGTTAGATAATTTTCATGTACATTATAGGAGTTGT